>CAZHSS010000014.1:0-15503 GCA_964535205.1 uncultured Verrucomicrobiota bacterium | reverse complement strand
GCACTTTCACCATCCGTTTCGCGGCCGCCGGCCTTCGCGGTTCTGATTGCATTCGCCCGGGGCGCCGGTCTATGATGCGGGCCTTCAGATCAACCAAGCAAGGAATCAACAGAGGAACCCGATATGAGCAGAGCATTCAACTTCAATGCCGGCCCCGCCGCGCTCCCCCTCGAGGTGCTGGAAATCGCCCAGAAGGAGCTGACAGACTTCAACGGAACGGGCATGTCCATCATGGAACACAGCCACCGGGGCAAGGCCTATGACGCGGTACACGCCGAAGCCGTCGCCAACCTGAGCAAGCTGCTGGGCGTGACCGACGACTACCAGGTGCTCTTCCTGCAGGGCGGCGCCAGCATGCAGTTTTCCATGGTGCCGATGAACCTGCTCGGCGCGGGCCAGACCGCCGACTACGTCAATACCGGCGCCTGGGCCTCCAAAGCCATCAAAGAGGCCAAAAAACTCGGCGGCGTCAACGTGCTCGCCGACACTTCCAAGGACATTCCGACCACCATGCCGGACTACGACGCGCTGCCCTACACCCCCGGCGCCGCCTATGTGCACGTCACCTCCAACGAAACCATCGCCGGCACCCAGATGAAGCGCTTCCCCAAGACCGAAGCCCCGCTGATCGCCGACATGTCCAGCGACATCCTCTGCCGCCCGATTGACATCACGCAGTTCGGCCTGATCTACGCCGGCGCGCAGAAGAACCTCGGCCCCTCCGGCGTGACCCTCGTGGTCATCCGCAAGGATCTGGCCGAACGCGCGGCCGGATCCCTCCCGACCATGCTGCAGTACCGCACGCACGCGAAGGAAAACTCGCTCTACAACACCCCGCCGACCTTCGGCATCTACATCCTCATGCTTGTCACCCGCTGGCTGCTCGAAAAGGGCGGCGCGGCCGGCATCGAGAAGATCAACCAGGCCAAGGCCGACAAGCTCTACGCCGCCATTGACGGCTCCGGCGGCTTCTACCGCGGCACCGCCGTCGGGGAATTCCGCTCCACCATGAACGTGACCTGGCGGCTGCCCAGCGAGGACCTCGAAGCCCAGTTCATCAAAGAGGCCATCGCCCAGAAAATGAGCGGCCTGAAGGGTCACCGGTCCGTCGGCGGCATCCGCGCCAGCATCTACAACGCCTGCCCCGCGGAATCCATTGACGCCCTGATTGCCTTCATGAAGGACTTCCAGGCCAAAAACGGCTGAGCGTTTCCTCCGGGCTGAACCCGCCCCTGCGCGCCGCGGCTCCCCGCGGCGCGTTTTGTATCGCTCCCGGTTCGGATTTGAGGGTTGCATCCCGCCCGTACTCCGTTAGCATCCCCGGCACATCGGCTTTCAGGACCCACCCGGAAAACAAGGATTCGAACATGAACAGGCAAACGGCATGGACGATGGCGCTGGCATGGCTGCTGGCTGCCGCCGCGGCCACCGCTCAGGTGGTGGTCAGCAAGGGGACCGGCGCGGCCGTCGGCGTGGATCTGGCCGGCTTGAGCGCCTCCGGCGCCGCCGCCCAAACCGTCCGGCGCACGCTGGAAAACAATCTGAACCGCTCGGGCTGGATGGCGGTCAAGACCCCGGGACACGTCCAGGTCCGCGGCGGCATCACGGAATCCGGCGGCGACGTGACGTTCGCCTGCACGGTGGTGGATGCCGCCGGACAGGTCTATCTCAACGCCACCTATCGGCAGGCCGCGCCGCACGCCGTTCAACTGGCCCACCAGGTCGCCAACGACATCGTCGTCAAGGTGACCGGCAAGCCCACGTTCTTCCTGGCGCGGCTGGCAATGCTGGGCGTCCGCAACGGCGCCAAGGAGCTGTTTGTTTCCGATTCCAGCGGCCAGGTCATCCACCAGATCACCCGCGACCGCTCCGCGGCCGTCAAGCCCCGCTGGAGCCCCGACAACCGCTTCATCGCCTATGCCTCGTGGGTCAACCGCTGGAGCGATATCTATACCATCGAACTGGCCACCGGCTCCCGCCAGCGCGCCGCGGCCTTCCCCGGCCTCAACTCCGGCGGTGCCATCTCGCCGGACGGCCGTTCGATGGCGCTGGTCCTTTCCAAGGACGGCAATCCCGACCTGTATGTCATGGATATCGCCAGCAAGCGCACCACCCGGCTGACCAACACCCCGCGCGCCACCGAAGGCTCTCCCGCCTGGTCGCCGGACGGGTCCCGCATCGTCTATGTCTCGGACACCAGCGGCAGCCCCCAGCTGTACATCATTTCGCGCACGCCCGGCAGCACCCCCCGGCGCCTGACCCATCGCGGCACCCAGAATGGCGAGCCGGATTGGGGGGCCAACGGCCTCATCGCCTATCAAAGCCTCGTCGGCGGCAAGTTCCAGATCGCCGTCATCGACCCCGCCAGCGGCCAGGAGCGGGTCATCACCCCCTTCGATGCCGCCTACGAAAGCCCCTCCTGGGCCCCCGACGGCCGCCACCTCGCCGCCGCCCGTTCCGTCAATTACTCCTATTCCATTTACCTCCTTGACAGCGAGGGGGGTGCCCCCGTAGCGTTGACAACATCGGGCGAATGGACTGCACCGGCCTGGAGCCGCTGAACCCCCGTTTGGCACGATTTGCATTGAGAAAGAAAACAGGAGATACCTCTATCATGACACGCCGCTGGATGATTGTTGTAATGGCGACGCTGGCCCTCGCCCTGCTGGGCACCTCGGGCTGCGTTCGCAAACGCCCCCCGGGCGCCGGCTATGATCCCAATGCCGGCCTGGCGGGAGATCAGCTGATCTATGACGAATTCGGCAACCTGATCGATCCGGTCACCGGCCTGCCGATTCGGTCGGAAGGCATGGAAATCGCCGCCGGACAGTTCGAAGCCGTCTATTTCGATTATGACAGCCCCCAGTTCAGCCCCGCCGAGCAGGCCAAGATTGACATGGTCGTCACCTATCTGCAGGCGAATCCGACCCATGGCGTCATTGTGGAAGGCCACTGCGACGAACGCGGCAGCACCGAATACAATGTCGCGCTGGGCGAACGCCGCGCCCTCGCCGTCCGCGCCGCGCTGATCTCCGCCGGCATCGACGGCCTGCGCGTCCAGACCCGCAGCTACGGCGAAGAGCGCCCGGTGGCCTTCGGGCACGACGAATCCTCCTGGCGACTCAACCGCCGCGCGGAATTCATCTTCACCCAGATGTGATCCCCTGTCCTCTCTGCCGCCCGGCGCCTCTCCGCGCCGGGCTTTTTTTGCCCCCCATGCCCCCACTCTGTTTCCGTCCCCCATGGCCTTGCGCGTTAAATGACTCCGCCTCAGCCCCCCATGGCCCTGCGTGTTGAGTGACTCCGCCACGCTGCCTCAGACCCCCATGGCCCTGCACGTTGGGTGATCCCGCCACGCTGCCTCAGCCCCCCATGGCCTTGCGCCATGGGTGATCCCGCCATGCTGCTTCAGACCCCCATGGCCTTGCGCCATGGGTGAATCAGTTCCGCTCCGCGGCGGCGGCCAACCGCGCGCCAAGCCGCTCCTGCAGGCGCGGGTTGGCATAGTGCTTCCAGAATGCCTTGAAGCGGGCCAGATGGGCCTCGCGTTGTGCCCGTAAATTCCGGCGCACAGCCGCGCGCGCCCGAGTCCCCGGCAGATCCGTCGAGAGTTCCAGCGCGTTGTCGCAGTCGTGCATTTTGCCCAGCGCAGCCTGCGCTTTCGTAATCCAATGTCCGGCCCGTTCTCCCTCTCGTCCGAACAGCCCGCCGAAAAACTCGCTCAGATACCGCAACCGACGGCCGGACCGCCGCAGGTCGTGAGCCGGCCTGCTGGAAAAGCGCCCCGCCTTCCGGTAGCGCTGCTGAATCATCTTCTGCACCGCCAGCATCCGGCGCGCCGCCAGAGCCTCCACCGGCGGCGACCCGCCGCGCAGCGGAGAACGCCGGCGCAGCCATTGCCGCAGCCTTTTCTTCACGCGCCGGAACGCCCCGCAATCCAGCGCCTCCGCCGCCAGCCGCGTCCGCGCTTCCCGCAGAGCGCGGCGCACCGCGCGGCGCTCGCGCAACGGCATGGCGTCCAGCCCCCCCGCCTTTTCCAGATCCCCGAACAGTTCGATCCAGACGTCCAGGTCGCGCGCATCCCCCATGCGGTCGCAGACCTTGGAAGCCCGCTTGTCGAGCCAGGACAGAAAAACGGGATCGCGCTCCGCGAAGGTGACGGTCAGCGTGCGCATCCGGCGCAGCGCCACGCGGATGTCATGCAGCCCCTGGACCGATCCCTTGCGAGCGCGCGGCTCGTTCGCCGTCACTTCGGCGAACTGCTCCGCCAGCAGCCGGCGCAGCACCGCATCGGCGGATTCGCCCCGGCGCGGGCGCATGGATGGACGGGACGCCGCCATGGTTCAGGGAGACGTCCTCGGTTCGGCCGGGCGCTGCGGTTCGAACACCGGCGCCTGCCGGCCGGCGACTTCCGCCCGCGACTCCGCGCGAAGCTGGAACGCCTGCTGCGCGCGCAGCAGGGGATGGCGCGCATCCGGCCGGCGGCGCTCATAGCTCCCGTCGGACCGCAGCCGCCACGACTGTGCCGTGTCCGCCAGGCAGGTTTTCAGAATCCAGTCGAGCTTGTCGGCGTTCTCCCGCCCCTCCACCGGCACCATCAGTTCAATGCGCCGGTCCAGGTTCCGCGGCATCCAGTCCGCGCTGGCGATGAACAGCTTCGGATCGCCGCCGTTGTGAAAGCGGAAAATCCGCGCGTGCTCCAGATGGCGGTCCACGATGCTCAGCACCTCGATGGTCTCGCTCAACCCCTTCACGCCGGGGCGGAGGCAGCAGATGCCGCGCACGTTGAGCCGGATCTTCACCCCGGCCCGCGAGGCCTCGTACAGCGCCTCGATCAGCTCCGGATCCGCCAGCGAATTCATCTTCGCGTCAATGCCCGCCGGTTCGCCCTGGCGGCAGCGCTCCGCCTCGGCCTCGATCAGCTCCCGCAGCCGCGGACGGATGCCCAGCGGCGCCGCTTCCACCCGCCGGAATTTCGACAGCTGGGAATAGCCCGTGATGGTGTTGAAGAACACCGAGGCATCGGCCCCGTAGTCCTCTTCGCAGGTCATGAAGCTGATGTCGGAATAGATCCGCGCGCTCTTTTCATTGTAATTGCCGGTGCCGTAGTGCACGTAGCGCACGACGCCGCCGGGCTCCCGCCGCACCACCACGCAAATCTTGGCATGGGTCTTGTAGCCCTTTACCCCGTAGATGACCTGGGCGCCCGCCCGCGCCAGCGCGTCGGCCCAGTCAATGTTGCGCTCCTCGTCGAAACGCGCCTTCAGTTCCACCAGCGCCGTCACGTGCACCCCGCGCTCCGCCGCGCGCATGAGGGCCGCCACCACGGGGCTGTTGTCACTGACCCGGTACAGCACCTGTTTGATCGCCAGCGTGTTGGGATCGTCGGCCGCCTCCTGCACCAGCCGCAGCACCGGGTCATAGCTTTCGTAAGGGTGGTGCAGCAGCAGGCTGCCGCGCTTGAGGGTGTCGAAGACCGGTTCGGTCGGCGGCGCCTCCGGCACGGCCTGCGGCGACCATCCGTCGGCTTTCAGCGCGTCGGTGCCCGGCAGACCGGCCAGGCGGAAGAACGCCCCGAGATCCAGGGGCCCCGGCACGGCATAGACATCCGCATCGTCCACCTGCAGCGCCGCGCGCAGAAACGCCTGCGATTCCTTTGAGGCGCGTTTTTCGATTTCGAGCCGGACGCATTCGCTCTCGCGCCGTTCCGTCAGCACTTCACGCATCTGGTCGAGCAGGTCGCCCGCCAGGTCTTCGCGCACGCTCATGTCCGCGTTGCGCGTGATCCGGAACGCCGCGCAGTCCAGCACCTCCACGCCCGGGAACAGATGGCCGACCTGCGCGCGGATCACCTCTTCCAGCAGGACATAAGCAAAGCCGCTTTCGCCCGGCAGCGCCAGGAAGCGCGGCACGTTCTTCGGCACCGCCACCAGCGCGTGCCGGGGTTCGGCGCCGGCTCCGGCCGGCGCCAGCCTCACGTGCAGGGCCAGCCCCAGCCCCGCCAGAAGCGGAAATTCGTCGTCCAGCGACACCGCCACCGGCGACAGCACCGGAAACAGGAAATTATGAAACTGGGCTTCCACGTGGCGCATCTGGGCCGCGTTCAACTCATCCATCCGCAGGCGCCGGATGCCGCCTTTGCGCAGCAGGGGCTCGATGCCCTTCCGCAGGCAGGCATGCTGGCGCGTCACCAGTTCATGCATCCGCTCCGACACGGCCGCAAGCTGCTCCGCCGGGGCCATCCCCGCCGGATCGGGCTGCGCCACGCCCGCGCGCTGCAGCTGCTTGAGCCCTCCCACCCGCACCATAAAAAACTCGTCGGCATTGGTCGCCGTGATGGCTGCGAATTTCAACCGCTCCAGCGGCGGCAGCGTCGCGTCCTCGGCCTGCTCCATCACGCGGAAATTGAATTCGATCCAGCTCAGTTCCCGGTTGAGAAAGCGGGATTCCAGACTCGGCGATCGGCTCATGTCAGGCGTCCTCTTCACGCCATGGCTCCCGGCGGCTCCGCGCGCAACTCGCGAACGTCGGGCACCAGCCCGAACACGTCGGCGAACAGGTTGCCCTTGGTCCGCAGCACCAGGCGTTCCATCGTCAAATCCTCCATGTCGCGCACCAGGATCACGAAGCGGTCCGCCTCGCGGCGGAACGACAGCCGCCGCGGTGCATCCCGGGGCGCGCGTTCGATCGAATCCGCCACCCGCAGGATGGCCGCCAGCTTCGCCACGCGCATGCGGTCCTCCAGCGGCAGCGCGGCAAACTCCGGATGCGTCGGGCCGGGCACCGCTTTTCGGTGGTAGCGCGCCACGGTGGCCACCAGCAGCATGTCGTGGCGGGTCAGCCCGAACAGGTCGCTGTTGGCGATCAGATACATCGAATGCTTGTGGTGGGCGCGCGCGTTGACGTGTGCGCCGATGTCGTGGAGGATCGCCGCGCACCGCAGCAGCAGCCGCTCGTGCCCATGCAGCTGGTGTTCCTCCTGCAGTTCGTCGAACAGCGCCAGCGACGCCGCCTCCACGTTGCGGTAGTGCGCCGGATCGGCCCCGTAGCGCGCCGCCAGCATTTCCGCCGAATAGACCACCTGTTCCTCGAACCCTTCCGACCGGTGCTCGCGCAGCGCCATGTCCCGCAGCAGACCGTCGCGCAGTGTGGCTTGGACAATCCGCACGTCGCGGATCTTCAGCGCCCGCGCCGCCTGGGCGATGGTCATGACGCCCGGCGCCACCGCCGTGGCGTCCTGGAACGTCATCTTGTAGCGGCGCACCAGGGCATCGGGCGGCAGCGGCGCCAGCTGATCCGCCAGCTCCGCCAGGCGCGCGGCCGGCGCCCGTGTCACCCGCGGGTCCGGCCCCTGCTCCTCCCCTGCGGCCTGCTCGGCCGCAAAGCGTGCCCCCGCGCCCATCACCACCAGCGCCGCGACCTTCTCCCGCGGAATCGCCTGCTGAATCTGCTCAACCAGTTCCGAGGCGTAGGCCTTGAAAAGCCCCTTCAGCCGCGGCCCGGCCCCGCCGCCCGCCTCCAGCATCTCCCGCGTCCGCAGCACGCCGCCATGGAACGATTGCGCCACCGTCACCTTGCCGTTCTTCAGATACAGCAGAATGGTGCCCCCGCTGCCGATTTCCAGCACCGCCACATTCCGGGCGTTCAGCAGGCCGTCGGCCTCCAGAATGTCTCGCACCGCCAGATAGGTCAGGCGAGCTTCCTCCGCCTCCTCCAGCACGCGCACGTGAATGCCCGTCGCCGTGCTGACGCGATCCACGAACATGTCGCGGTTCGACGCCTCGCGGGCAAAGCTCGTCGCCACGGCCCGGATCTGCTCCGGGCGCGACACGCCGTATTCCGCCAGCAGGCGGGCATAGTTCTTCAGAATCGCCACGCACCGGCGCAGCGTGTCCTGCTGAATGCGCCCGCGCACAAACACATCCTTCCCCAGCCGCACCCCGTGGCGCAGGCTTTCCAGCACCCGCACCCCCCCCTGCCCATCCATCTCCCCGATGTCCAGCCGGATCGCGGAAGACCCGATGTCCACCGCCGCCACCAGGCGGCGCAGGGGTTCCGCCGGCGCGCCCGCCGCCGCCTCCACCGTCATCGCCTGTTCCAACTGCTCCTTCACATTCCGTCTCTCCCGCCCCGGATCTCTGTCTTCTTCTGAACCACTGACCTCTGGTCTCCGTGCCCCCCTGACCTCTATGATCTCTCTTCTCCCCTGTCTTCGGCTCCCTCAATCCGCCGCCGCCGCCGCCAGCGCCGCGGCGCCCAGCGTGGTGGCATCGTCACCCAGCCTGGCTTCCACCACCCGGACCTCGCGGACAAACGACGCCATGGCGGTTTCTTTCACGCCCCGACGAACCTCTTCCAGCGCCAGGCGCGGAATCGCCTCGATCAGCCCGCCGCCCAGCACCACGACATCCGGCGCCAGCAGGTTCACCACCCCGCCGATGGTCCGGCCCAGCAGATGCATCGCGTCGCGCACAATGCGCTCCACCACCTGGTCCCCGGCCTGGATAGACTTGGCCAGCAGGCCGCTCTTGAGCTTTTTCAGATCGCCCCCGCCGTTTTCCGCCAAAAACGGCGCTTCGCCCCGGAACACCGCCTGGGCCACCTCGGCCGAAATCGCCAGCCGCCCCGCCAGCGCCTCCAGGCAGCCCCGTCGCCCGCAGCCGCACAGCCGTCCGTTCTCGCGCACCGGAAGGTGCCCGATTTCCATCGCCGATCCCCGCCGTCCGCGGATCAGCTTCCCGTCGTACACGCACCCGCCGCCGATGCCCGTGCCGGGAAACACCCCCAGCAGCGTGCGCGCCCCCTGGCCCGCCCCGAACCGGTATTCCCCGTAGGTGCCCGCATCCACATCGTTCGCCAGCACCACCCGGCAGTGGAACCACTTCGACAGCAGATCGCGCAGCGGCACCCGCTTCCACCGCAGGTTGGGCGCCTCCAGAATCAGCCCCTTGTCCAGGTCCAGCACCCCGGGACACCCCACCCCGATCCCCGCCAGGCCGCGCGGCGGGACCTTGGCCTCTTTCAGCGCCGCCGCAATTGTCTCGCGGATCCGCTCCTGCACCGCCTTCGGCCCCGAACTGACCGCCGTCTTGGCCTTGGCCGACGCCAGCGGACGGAACGATCCGCTGTAGACCGTCGCCATCATTTTGGTGCCGCCCAGGTCGAACCCCACCCAATAGCGCGCCTTCTTCCGCTTCCTCTGCTTCGGCTTGATCATGACCGGCGCCCTTTCCTGCCCGGGAACCCGGACGGCCCGCGCCGCCCGCCGCCCGGCGGCTTACTCGACTTTCGACACCGACAGGATTTCCACGGTTTCCAGCGGCACGTCCGACATGCCCGCCTTCACCCCCGTGCGCACGCTCTTGATCCTGTCCACCACGTCCATGCCTTCGACCACTTCGCCGAAGACGCAATAGCCGAAGCCCTGCGGCGTCGGCGCCTGGAAATCCAGGAATGCGTTGTCCTTCACGTTGATGAAAAACTGGCTGGTTGCGCTGTCCACCACCATCGTCCGCGCCATCGCCAGCGTCCCGCGCTTGTTCGCCAGTCCGTTGGCCGCCTCGTTCTTGATCGGCGCTGTGGTCGGCTTCTGCCGCATGTTCGCGTCAAAGCCGCCGCCCTGGATCATGAACCCGTCAATCACCCGGTGGAAAATCGTGCCGTTGTAGTGGCCATCCTCCACGTACGACAGGAAATTCGCCACCGTCAGGGGCGCCTTGTCCGCCGCCAGCTTCACCTTGATGTCGCCCAGACTCGTCTTGATCACCACCATGTCCGTCTCCTCTGCCTGTTGGTTTATCTCCTGCGCCGGCATGTCCGGCGTTTCGGCTTCCGCCGCCGTCCGGGGGACCGGCGGCGGCTTCGCCCCATCCTGCGCCGGAGCGGCCGCCGCGGCCGCCAGCCCCAGAATCAAGCACCATGCCATCCGTTTCATCGCCGTTCTCCTTTGATTCCCTGTCATCCTACCACCTGGGTTCCCCGCCCTCAATTCCCATTTCGCCGCTTGCGCCCCGCCCCAGGCCATCCTTCCATAGCCGTTATGCTTGTTATAACAACCATACTATGCTTGTTATAAAATCCATAATGCTTCCGGCCGTGTACAAGCGGACAAAAAAAACACCCGGCGTCGCGAGCGGGCCGGGTGTGACGATTGGGGTGGGAGGGGATTCCGATCAGTCGCGTCCCACGCTGTGATAAGTGAAGCCCAGCGCGCGGATCTCTTCGGGGTTGAAGATGTTGCGACCGTCCACAATCACCGGGCAGGCCATGACGTCCTTGAGTTTCTTCAGATCCAGCTTTTTCACGGCGTCCCATTCGGTCAGGATCAGGACCAGATCGGCGCCCTTGGCGCATTCGTACAGATCCTGCTCGCATTCGAGTTCGGGATGGATTTCCTTGAACTTGCCTTCGGCGACGGGATCCCAGGCGCGCAGCCGGGCCTTCATTTCCTGCAGTTTCGGCACGAAGTACAGGCTGGGGGCCTCGCGGACGTCGTCGGTTTCGGGCTTGAACGCCAGTCCGAAAATCGCGATCTGCTTGTCCTGCACGACCCAGAGTTCCTGCTTGATCTTCTTCATCACGTAGTCGCGCTGGGTCTTGTTGATCTGCTGAACCTCCTTGAGCAGCTTGAAATCGAATCCCAGGGCGTCGCCCAGCCGCACAAAGGCATCCACGTCCTTCGGGAAGCAGGAGCCTCCATAGCCCACGCCGGCGCTGAGAAAGCGGGGGCCGATGCGCGGGTCCAGGCCCATGCCCTTCGCCACCTGGCCGACATCCGCTCCGGCCAGTTCACACAGGCGCGCCACGGCGTTGATATAGGAAATCTTCATGGCCAGGAACGAATTCGAGGCGTGCTTGGTGAGTTCGGCGCTGGTCACGCTCATGCGCAGGAATTCGCCCCCGCCCTTTTCAAGAATCGGCCGGTAGATCTCCTCGAGGAGATCGCCGGCCCGCTGGCTTTCCACGCCCACGACAATGCGGTCGGGATGGGTGGCATCCTCAATGGCGGTCCCTTCGCGCAGGAATTCGGGGTTCGACGCCACATCGAAATCGGTGTCTTCCCGCAGGTATTTCAGGACGGTGCGCTTGAGATGCTCGCTGGTCTTGGCAGGGACGGTGCTTTTCTCGACCAGCAGGCGGTAGCCGGTCATGTGCTCGGCCACCTGACGGCCGACCTGCTCGACATAGGTCATGTTGGCTTCGCCGCCGACCCCGGGAGGCGTCCCCACCGCAATGAAAATGACTTCTGCGAACGCCGTGCCTTCGGCGATGGAGGTGCTGAACTTCAGCCGGCCGGCCTTGACGTTGCGCGCCACGATCTCGTCCAGGCCCGGTTCGTAAATCGGCATCTCGCCGCGGTGCAGCATGTCAATTTTCTTCGGATCGTTGTCTATGCACAGCACATCGTGCCCCGCGTCCGAAAAACACGCTCCCGTCACCAGCCCCACATAGCCCGTGCCGACCACTGAAATCTTCATGCTCTGTTCTCCTGAGGGTCCTTGAAACGCGATGGAGGGCACGATAGGCAACCCGGCGGCTGAAATCAACCTTTTCAACGCCCCTTGCACGCCCCTTTCGCCGCCAAAAGCCCTTTTCATTTCCCCGGGGCTGTGGAACAATCCGCGCCATGAAAATCCAGCGCGCGCTTCTCAGTGTATCCGACAAAACCGGGCTGGCAGACCTGGCCCGGGGCCTGGCCGGTCTCGGCGTCGAAATCCTGTCCACGGGCGGCACGGCGGCGGCGCTGCGCGATGCCGGCGTGCCCGTGGTGGACGTATCGGCGCATACGGGACATCCGGAAATCCTGGACGGCCGGGTCAAGACGCTGCATCCCAAGGTGCACGGAGGCATTTTGCAGCGCCGTGCCATTCCGGCCGATGCAGACACCTGCGCCCGGCTCGGCATTCCCCCCATTGACCTGGTGTGTGTCAACCTCTACCCCTTCGAACAGTCCCCTTCCATCGACACCATGGATATCGGCGGCCCCGCCATGCTGCGCTCAGCGGCCAAAAACCATGCCGATGTGATTGTTCTGTGCGATCCGACGGACTATCCCGCCGTCCTGGCCGCCCTGCAGCGCGACGGCAATCTGCCGGTCGAACACCGGCGCGCGCTGGCCCGCAAGGCGTTTGCGCGCACCGCCGCCTACGACACGGCCATCGCCGCCTGGCTGGCCGGCGACCCCGCGCCGGAAATCCCCCTTCGCTACGGCGAAAACCCGCATCAAACCGCCACCTTCCGCCCCGATGCGCCCCCCCCCGCCGAAGCCACGCTCGCCGCCGCCCGCATCCTGCACGGCAAGGAAATGTCGTTTAACAACTACGTGGATGGAGACGCGGCGCTGGAGACCGCCCGGGAACTTCACGACACCCCTGCCGCCGTCATCATCAAGCACACCAACCCCTGCGGCGCCGCCACCGGCGAGCACCTCGCCGGCGCCCTGGCCGAAGCCTGGGAAGGGGATGTCGTCTCCGCCTTCGGATCCGTGATCGCCGTGACCCGTCCCGTGGACCTGACCGCCGCGCAGATCCTCAAGGGCCGCTTTGTCGAAGCCCTGATCGCCCCGGCCTTCGAACCCGAGGCCCTGGCCTTCCTCAAAGCCAAGTCCCGGGATATCCGCCTGATTTCCCTGGATCAGCCTCTGGCCGCCCCCCTGCCCCGCCGCCTGATCCGCCAGATCAACGGCGGCCTGCTACTTCAGGACGCCGATCTGCAGGCCCCCGAGGCATGGCATGTCGTAACCCGCGCCGCCTTCCCCGATGCCCTTCGGCCGCTGGCGGCCTTCGGCATCCGGGTCTGCACCCACATCAAATCCAACGCCATCCTGCTGGCGTGGGAACCGGCCCCCGGCCGGTTCGCCGTTCTCGGCATGGGCGCCGGACAGCCCAACCGGGTGGACGCCATGAAAAAACTGGCCCTGGCCAAAGCCCGCGAAAACATCGAGCGGCGCGGACTGGATCCGGCGCAGGCGCTGGCCCGCACCGTGCTGGTCTCGGATGCCTTCTTCCCCTTCGCCGACAACATCGAAGCCGCCGCGGAATTCGGCGTGAAATTCATTGTCGAACCCGGCGGCTCCAAGAAAGACGCCGAATGCGTAGCCGCCGCCGATGCCGTCGGCCTCGCCATGGCGTTCACCGGCTGCCGCCACTTCCGACATTGAATCCCGACCGCGGGTGTGCGCATAATCCCGTTTGACACCGGTTCAAGATCCGTGATAGGTTGCTGAACGATTGTTCAACCACAGGAGAGACGCCATGGCCGCCAAAACACCCGCCGCCGCGAAAAAAGATCCCAACAGCCACCTTCCCCCGGCCCTGAGCGCCGTTCTGGCGCAAATCCAGAAGGAATTCGGCGAAGGCGCCATCATGCGCCTGGGCAACGAAGGGGCCGTATCGAAAATTCCGTCCATCTCCACCAGCGCGTTGACGCTGGACATGGCCCTGGGCATCGGCGGCGTTCCCCGCGGGCGCATCATCGAACTCTTCGGTCCCGAGTCCTCCGGCAAGACCACCCTGGTGCTGCACATCATCGCCGAAGCTCAGAAAGCCGGCGGCCTGTGCGCCTTCATTGATACCGAACACGCCCTGGACCCCGGCTATGCCCGCAAGATCGGCGTGGACATCGAAAACCTGCTGGTGTCCCAGCCCGATTCCGGCGAGGAGGCGCTGATCATTGCCGACCAGCTCATCCGGTCCAATTCCCTCGATGTGATCGTCGTGGATTCCGTGGCCGCGCTGGCGCCCCGCGCCGAGCTGGAAGGCCAGATGGGTGACTCCCATGTCGGCCTCCAGGCGCGCCTGATGAGCCAGGCCATGCGCAAAATGACCGGCATCCTCGACAAATCCAAGACCTGCTGCATCTTCACCAACCAGATCCGCGAAAAGATCGGCGTGATGTTCGGCAACCCCGAGACGACGCCCGGCGGACGCGCGCTGAAGTTCTACTCCTCCGTCCGCCTCGACATCCGCCGCATCGCGGCCATCAAATCCGGCGACGGCAAGGTGGTGGGCAACCGCACCCGCGTCAAGGTGGTCAAAAACAAGGTGGCCCCCCCCTTCACCGAGGCCGAGTTCGACATCCTCTACGCCGAAGGCATCTCCAAGGAAGGCGCCGTCATTGATGCCGCCAACGACCTGGGGCTCCTCGACAAGCGGGGCACCTGGCTGTCCTACGAAGGCCAGCAGCTGGGCCAGGGCCGGGATGCCGCCCGCGAAAATCTGCGCGGCGACCCGGATCTGCTGGCCAAACTGCGCGACGCCGTGATAGCCAAACACGCCGAACACTCGTCCAAGCCCTCCGGCAAGGAAGTCCCCCGCAAGGACGATCCCGCCCCGGAAAAGGAATAGCGATACAAGAGGTCAGAGGTCAGGGTTACAGGATAGAAGCCAGAGAACAGAGGCCAGTGAACAGAAATCGGAGGACAGGAAACTCATCATGTCGGAAAAATGATTCCCCGCGAATTTCGGACTTTGGATCCCCTCCCCCGTCCCCTGTCGTTCGCTCGGCTGTTCGATTTTCCGGCTCACCCGGAGGGTTCGCCCTACCTTTTCTGATCCCCCCCTGACCCCTGACCTCTGAACCCTTCTCCTTCTTCCATGTCCACCTCCTATTCCATCGGCTCTGTGTTCGGCATCCCGGTCCGGGTGCACATCACCCTGCTGATCTTTCTTCCGCTGTTTGCCCTCTCCTTCGCCCCCGTGGGGGGCCTGATCGGTCTGTTCTACGGCGCGCTGGGTGCCGTCGGCCTGTTCGGCAGCGTGGTCCTGCACGAAGTCGGCCATTCCCTGGTCGCCCGCGCCAAGGGTTCGCGCATCCTCGAAATCCTGCTGCTGCCCATCGGCGGCATGGCCCGCCTGAACCAGCTGCCCCGGAACCCCGCCGATGAAATCCAAACCGCGCTGGCCGGCCCGGCGGTGAGCGTGGTCCTGGGGTTTGTGGGCCTGTGGGTTGCGCCATTGTTGCGCCCCATCAATCCCATTCTATCCTTCATGGTGTCCGAGTTGGGGCGGATCAACCTCATTTTGGCCATCTTCAACCTGATTCCCTCTTTCCCCATGGATGGCGGTCGCGTTTTCCGGGCGGCCCTGGTTCCCCGGCTGGGACGGCTGGCCGCCACGCAATGGGCCGCCACGGTGGGCCGCGGCATCGCCTGGGTATTCGGGGCTCTCGCCCTGTGGCCCCTGCTGCATGGCGGGTCCATCCGGTTTTCGCTTCTGCTGATCGCCTTGTTCGTGCACCAGGCGGCCGGAGCGGAAGCCCGGATGGCTGCCATGGAAGCCGCCGCGGCGCGACGACGGGCCCCGACGGGCGGCGAATGGCAGATTCCGGACGCCGATGTGCAGGTCGGCCCCCCGCCTTATGCCCCGTCCCGCCCCGACTCCCCTGCCGTTTCCCGCGGTGTTTTCGACGATCTGTTCCGCACGTGGCGGTGACCGGGCCGCCTATTCCCCCAGGGCTGCGTCAAGAAAGCGGCTCATCGGGGACGATTCGCCCTACCCGACCCG
>CAZHSS010000013.1:0-15519 GCA_964535205.1 uncultured Verrucomicrobiota bacterium | reverse complement strand
CTCCGCCTGCGGCTCTGGCTGGCCACCATGGGTATTCTGTTTGGTTTGGCGGCAGTGGTATATCTCAATGTCTCCATGGGACGCTTCCAGATAAGAAATATGTGGGATACGTTGAGAGATTCTCCCAAGGGCGACATGATGTATGCCGTCACGAAGGATTTTTCTCATTTAGTCCCATATCCGCTTCTCGGGGCGGGCCCGGGCCGGTTCGCGTCCAATCAAGCCGTTGCGGCAAAATCGCCTTTGGCCCGCCGGTACATCATTCCCAACCTCGATGCCCAGCGCCGCATGCGCTACTACAAGATGTCAGGAACCCTGCTGGCCTCTTCGATCCTCGGGATTTCCCAAACCGATCTCTTTGTTCTGATGGGGGAATTCGGATGGCTTGGAGCCGCCACGTTCTATGCATTTTTAGGGTGGGTGGCTGTTCACCTGTGGCGAAAATCTAATGCGTTGTCCTCTGACCAACTGGCTTCAGGTATTTGTCTGGCCTTGTGCTGTTGCCTGATCTTTTTGGCGATTACCACCGTGCTGATGATGACCTTAACCATGGGTGTGCTGGTTTTTCCGCTCTGGATGCTGATAGGGCGGATTTGGGACATGAAGCTTGACGAGCCCTCCGGGGAGACGGAGGCGCCATGAGCGCATCCACCGGGGGGGCGCTCCGCGAAGCTGACAACCCGATAGCCACCCGGCTTTATTCGGCTGCGCCCTGGGCCAATCTGACGGGTTCCCCGATTTCCGCCCTGAATCATCTGGTTGCGCTGCGCGACGAGGTGGACGAGGTGGGGCTGGTTCTGTGCGTGCACGGCGAAATCGAAGAACGCGCCCGGGCGGCGGGGGTTCCCGTATGGTGTTTTCCCCTGGCGTTCCGCGGTCTCCGGAAGGGCGGTCTCCGGACGGTCTGGCGCGGAATCGGGGCGGTCGCCGCTTCCCGATGGCGGTATGTCGCGGGGCTTTCCCGCTTGTTGAAGGAGAAGCCGGGTCTGCTGCACATTCACAGCCGGGCGCCCCATCTGCCCTATGCGCTGCTGGCGGCCTTCCGGGCCCGGGTTCCCGTGGTGGTCACCATCCGGGAACCCTGGGTGGGCGGCTTGGAGGCCTGGGTGGATGCCTGGATGATCCGGCTGCTGGCGGATCACGTTGTGTTCCTGTCGCAGGAGATGGCGCGCCAGCATCCGCGATGCCTTCGCCGGAGGCATTCCGTGGTGTTCAATTACGCACCTCCGGTGCCTGCCCGCCCGTCGTCTCCCGTTCGCGACCGGCCCGTGGTGGCGATGCCGGCCCGGCTGGGGAGTCGAAAAGGCGTCGATGTGTTTCTGGAGATCTGCCGGCGGCTGCATGAGCAGGGCGTCCGGTTCGATGCGCGGCTGATCGGCGACTGGGAGTCACCCGATGCCCGCCGCCGGGCAATGGAGTTCATCCGTGCAAACGGATTGGACTCCGTGGTGACGGACCTCGGTCTCGTGCCGGACATGGCCCCGGTCTATGCGCAGACGGATCTGCTGCTGCTGCCGGCCCGGCGCGATCCGCTGCCGCGCGTGGTGATGGAGGCCATGTGCTGGGGCATCCCCGTGGTGGCGTCCCGGGTGGACGGCATTCCGGAAATGGTGGAGGACGGCGTCACCGGCCTGCTGGCTCCGCCGGAGGATGCCGCCGGATTCGCGGCGGCGGCGGGTCGTTTGCTGCGGGATCCGGAATTGCGCCGCCGGATGGGTGCCGCCGGACGCGATCGCGCCCAACGGCTGTTTTCGCCGGATGCCTACCGGACCGCGATGCGGAAGATTTATCGCCGGTGGCTTCCCGCAGGCCCGGAAGCGGGACGGGAAGGCTCCGCATGATGGCGCCCGTTCCCAGAGTCGGCGTGGCGCTTCTCAACTGGAACGGCTACCAGGATACGGCCCGTTGCCTGGACTCGCTGCGCCGGTCGGAATTCCGACCGGCCCGCGTTCTGGTTTTTGACAACGGGTCCGAAGACGGTTCGGCGGAACGCCTGAAGGCGGAATTTCCGGAAATCGACCTGGTTCTGGGGGGTGCCAATCTCGGGTTTTCGGAGGGCAACAACCGCGCGGCGAAACGTCTGCTGGACGCCGGCATGGACTACGTGTGGATCCTCAACAACGACACCGAAGTCCGCCCGGACTGTCTCGGGTGGCTGGTTCGGGCGCTGGAGACGGACCCCGGGCTCGGGGCCGTCAGCGCCAAGGTTCGCTTCATGGAGGAAGTCCGCCGGCTGGGGTACGCGGGAGGCCTGTTCCATCCCTGGACGTTTCGCACGATTTTCCGGGGGCTGAAAGAGGAGGACGCCGGACAGTTCGACCGGCCGGGCGACACGGACATCCTGACCGGCTGCTGCATGCTGGTCCGCGCGGAGGTGCTGCGGCGGATCGGCCTGTTCCATCGCGCGTTTTTCGCCTATTCGGAAGACGTGGACTGGAGCCTCAGGGCGCGGGAGGGGGGCTTCCGGCTGGGCTACGAGCCGCGGGCGCTGCTGGCGCACCGGATGTTCGGCGCGTCCCGGAAGGGGGAGGGGAACGAAGCGCCGAAATCTTCCCCGCGGGTGGAGTACCTGCTGGCGCGGAACCGGTTCATTCTGGTTCGCCTGCACACGGCGCCCTGGAGTGTGCGCCGCGGCTTTGCGCTGGCGTGGCACGTCTGCGGCCGGTGTCTTCCGCGCGCCGTCGGGCTGGTCCTGCTGCCGTCGCGGCGCGCCGCCGGGTGGGCGGTCATCCGCGGCCTGGCCGCGGGCTGGGGGATTCGGCCGGACCCGGCCGGCAGCCGGCTGTAGGGCGAGTTTGTCCGGACGCCGGGATCAGCGGTTCCGCCGTTTGGCGGCGGCCCGTTCATAGATCTTCATCAGCTGGTCGTAGTGGGTGTCGCGGTTCATTTCCCGCTCGACGCGGGCGCGGGCGTTGCGGCCGAAGCGGGCGCGCTGTTCGTCATCTCCCAGCAGCCTCTCGAGCTTGGTTCGCAGATCCCCGGCGTTGCCCGGCTCGAACGTGTAGCCGGTTTCGCCGTCCACCACCAGTTCCGGGATGCCCCCGATCCGCGAACCGATGACCGGTACGCCCAGAGCGAAGCTTTCAATGATGATGCGTCCGAAGGCTTCGATGCATTCCGACGGCACGATGGTGGCCCGCGAACGGGCAATTTCCCTGCGCAGTTCCGCGCCGTCGCGATGGCCGAGAAACGAGACGTTCCGGAGGCCGTCGCGGGCGACCGTCTGTTCCAGTTCGGACTTCATGGGGCCGTCGCCGAGGATTTTCAGCGGGACATCGAGTCCGCGGACCGCCTGGAGCAGCGTGCCCACCCCCTTTTCCGGGGTGAGTCGCCCCAGATAGATGATCGACCCGTCGGAGGGCGAACCGTCGGACTGCCACTCGTTGACATCGATGAAATTCGGCAGGCGGACAATCTCGTTGCGAAGGCCCATGGCCTTGTGCTTGTCGGCGATGAACCGGCTGGTGGCGATAACCAGATCCAGCTTGTCGTAGATATGCAGCACCCGGTGATGGAGGTACATCTCCAGCGTGTTCACCAGGCTCTGTGCGCGGGAGTTCCGGGTGCACTTGTACTGCAGGCAGTGATAGTAGCGGCCGCCGGCGCACCGGTCGCACGGGACGCCGTGGCGCAGCAGCGAATAGACCGGGCAGACCAGCTTGTAGTCGCGCGTGGTCATCACCGTGGGAATCCGGGCCTCCCACAGCGCATCGAGGATCGAGGGGGAAATCTGGTGGGCGTAGTTGTTCAGATGGGCGATGTCCGGCCGCTCGCGCTCGATCAGCCGGCGGATTTTGCGCCGGGCTTCAAAGGAATACAGAATGTTGGCCGCGGCTCGCAGCCGCTCCCGCCCGCCGCCCCCCCCCGCGAGGTCCACATGGTCCACGAACAGGTCCTCGTGGGGATAGGGGGGATTCTGCGGATGCTTCATGCCCCAGAACACCACCCGATGGCCCCGGTCCGCCAACAGCTTGCCGGTGGACAGGGTGCTGATGGCGTCGCCGCCCTTGGGGTAGAGGAATTTGTTGACCAGAAGGATCTTCATGGGACGGATGGCCGCCCGGGAGTCGGATTTTCGCGAACGGGCTTGGCGCTGAAGCGGGCGGTGAACATGGGGGCACTGTAACGGGGTGGCGGAAAATGCGCAAGAAACGGGCGCGGCGGTTACGCGGACGGCTTGCGGGCCACGCACAGGCAGCTGGCGCCCCATCGCACGGGCCGGCCGGCTTCGATCCGGCGGACTTCCCGCCGGAGCAGGCGGTTCAGGCATCGGACCCGGAAGCCGCCGTCCAGTCCGTGTTCCCGCCTGGCGGCCGGCAGGGAGTCGTCGCGTCCGAGGCCGAGGCGCCAGGGCAGCGCCCGAAGCGCCCAGATGGGCGGCGCCAGCACCCCGAAGAACAAGGTGGAAAAGACGAGTTCATACCGTTCCGACAGCCGTTCGGCCAGTTGCCGAGGGGAATACCGCCGGAAGTGCCCCGCCCGGCGGTCGCTGGCGGACCACAGGGCCCCGAACGCCGGCACCGTTATGTACAGCAGGCCTCCGGGTTTCAACGTGCCGTGGATTTCCTCCAGGAACCCGCGGTCGTCCTCGATGTGCTCCAGCACGTCGAACAGCCCGGCCGCGGCGATGGATCCCGCCGGAAATCCGGCGTCGCCCAGCGCGGCGCAAATCACGTCGGGAATGCGCCGGTGGGTTTTGGCGTTGAAGGCGCCGGTCGGTCCGGGCTCCAGCAGGACGGCGGGGAATCCGGCGTCGATCAGCGCGCGCGTCACGCAGCCGTTGCCCCCGCCGATGTCCAGGATCGGGCCGGCGGGCGCATGCCGGCGAACCGCCGCCAGAATGCAGCGGTTGCGGTGGGCGAACCAGAAGGACCGGTCTTCCAGCAGAAAGCATTCCGCGTGGCCGTCGTCGGGGTAGGAGAGGGCGGGCCGGGACGGGGCGGTCCAGATGCCGGCGTCGTCGCGCACCAGCCGGTCGGGAATGCCGGCGGGGGTCATGGCCGATTCGTTCACCCGTGCGGTCTCCGGTGGCCCGTTGCGCCTAGCGGCGCGCTGACGCCTTCCGCCTCACGGCGTCTCCCGGCCGTTCCGGATTTCGGCGATGTGGTACAGCGGCCGCCGCTTGGATTCCTCGAACGTCTTGCCCAGGTACAGGCCGATGATGCCCAGCTGCATGAACAGCAGCCCGAAGAAAAAGCTGATCATGACGGCGAGGGTGGTCCAGCCGGGCACGCCGATGCGGACCGTCAGGTAGCGGATCAGGATGCCGGCCGCGTACAGCAGGCTGGCGCCGGCCACCACGGCTCCGAAGCGGATGGACATGTGCAGGGGGCGCAGGGAGGAGCTCACCATGATCTGCAGCGCGGTGGCCATCAGTTTGCGCCAGGTGTACGAAGTCGTTCCCGCGAACCGGGGCGCGTGGGCCACATCCACGCTGGCGAAGGCCCGGTCGCGTTCCCGGTATTCGCGGAACGCCGCAACGGCCCGCCGGGAACTGATGGAGAAGTTGGCAACGGCCCGGTCGCCTTTGGTTCCCGTCAGCCAGTGCATCAACGCCCCGAACAGGTCGCCCGGCAGGGTTTTGTACCAGGGATCCACGCGGTCGATGCGCCGGGCGAACACCACGTCGAATCCTTCCTGCGCCCGCGCATAGAGCGCGCCGATCGCTTCGGGCGGATCCTGCAGATCGCAGTCCATGACCACGACCCAGTCGCCGTCCGCGTGATCCAGCCCGGCGGTGATGGCGTAATGCTGGCCGAAATTGCGGCTGAGCCGGATGGCCTTGACCCGCGGATCCCGGGCCGCGATCCGATCGAGAATCTCCCACGACCGGTCGCCGCCCCCGTCTTCCACCAGCACCAGCTCGAAATCATGCGTGAGGGCTTCCGCCGCGGCCGTGAGACGGCGGTAGAGTTCGTCCAGGCAGTCTTCCGCGCGGTACACCGGGCTGACGATGGAGAGATGAACGGGCATTCGGTTGGGTTGATCCGGTTTGGAATGGTATGCCGGCCGCGACAGCATCCTGGCCGGGGACATGTCGGCCGAACGGATATGGACGGTATCGAATCGGGCCGGGTTGTCAAGGGGCAACGGCCCCGGGCCGCGGCAGAATCCGCTTGTATTCGGGAGGACGCCGGCTCTATAGGACTCAAGACATGGGCATTCCGTTCAATCAGCCTTTCCTGACCGGCCGGGAGACCGAGTACATCCGGCAGGCGGTGGCGTCGGGCAAGATTTCCGGCAACGGCGCGTTCACCCAGAAGTGCCAGCGCTGGCTGGAGGAGCGCTTCGGTTTCCGCAAGGTGCTGCTGACCACCAGCTGCACGGATGCCTTGGAAATGGCCGCCATGCTGTCGGGGATCGGTCCGGGGGACGAGGTGATCATGCCGTCGTTCACGTTTGTGTCCACGGCCCTGGCATTTGTCCGGCAGGGGGCCCGGATCGTATTTGCGGACAGCCTGCCCGATCATCCCAATCTGGATCTGGACCGGGTGGAGGACTTGATCACGCCGCGCACCCGGGCGCTGGTGGTCGTGCATTACGCGGGAATGGCCTGCGACATGGACCGGGCCATGGAGCTGGCGCAGCGGCACGGCCTGCTGGTGGTGGAAGACGCCGCCCAGGCCATTGATGCCACGTTCAAGGGCCGCCCCCTGGGCGGCATCGGCCACCTCGGGTGTTTCTCCTTCCATGAAACCAAAAACATCATTTCCGGCGAAGGGGGCGCTCTGCTGGTCAACGACGAGCGGTTTGTCCGGCGGTCGGAAATCATCTGGGAGAAGGGAACCAACCGGGCCGAATTTTTCCGGGGCGAGGTGAACAAGTACGGCTGGGTGGACACGGGATCTTCGTTCCTTCCGTCGGAAATCATCGCGGCGTTTCTCTATGCCCAGCTGGAACATCTGGATACGATCCAGGACCGGCGCAAAAGCCTGTGGAACACCTATGCGGCGGAACTGGCCGGGCTTGCCGCTCAAGGCCGGCTGCTTCTGCCCGTGATCCCCCCGGGGGCCAGCAACAACGCCCACATGTTCTACGTCGTGTGCCGTTCGCTGGACGAACGGACCGCCCTGATCGCCCGTCTCAAGAGCCGGGACATCCTGTCGGTGTTCCACTATCTGTCGCTGCACCGCAGCCCCTTTTATGCGCCCCTTCACGACGGCCGGGAGCTGCCCCATGCGGATCGGTTTGCCGATTGCCTGCTGCGCCTGCCTATGTATTACGATTTGACGACGGCACAGGCCGCCGAGGTCAGCGCCGAGGTCCGCCGTTTTTTTGCCTGACGCCGTCGGGCACGGCGGAGAAGCGGGGGGAGGGGGCTCAGGCGGGATCCCGTCCGGGGAAGGACGGAGACGGGGGATCGGGGGAAGGGCCGGTTGGTTCTCCCAGCCGGACCAGCCAGGCCGCCGCCCTGCCGCGCTCCAGCCGGGCCACGACGGTATGCGGCAGCCCCTGCTCCAGGAAAAAGGCCCGCTCCTTGCGCGTCATCAGCAGGAGAAAGGCGTCCGGCGGGCGGGCGTCCCAGTCGGCCACCCGGACATCCGCCCGCCCGATCACCCGCAGCCAGCTTCCGGCCCATTTGGCGGGAACAATCGGCGACTGCGTCAGGATTTTCTCCCGCTGCGACCAGTGAATCATGTCCGCGATGAAATCAATGCCCATGTCGCGGTAGTCGATCACGGCCAGGGTGGCGTCGGGCGGCAGCCCCCGCAGCTCGGGGGTCGCTTCTTTCAGCAGCATGGTCATGTCGCTGCGCAGCCGGAGCAGCCGGGTCATTTGGCGGATTTTCAACCCGCCGCCGCCCAGCGCCCCGGCCAGCGCCAGGATGCCCGCGATTTGCAGGACGGTTCGGACCGTCCGGTTCGCCGGCCACCCGCTTTGCAGGTCCTTCAGCAGGATCGCCGCCTGCATGCCGGCCAGGGCGGCCGCCCCGTAGGACAGCTCGAAGGCGTAGGTGGGAATGATGTCCCGGATGAACAGCAGTCCGCCGAGGGGAATGAAGGTCCAGGGGATGAAAAACCAGCAGCGGACCGGCAGGCAAAGTCCTCCGGCCAGCAGCAGTGCCAGGCCGGCATAGGTCCAGTGCCGTGCCGCCACTGCCAGGGCCAGCCCCGCCGCCGCCGCCAGCGCCGGCCATCGCGGCAGGAGTTTCCGGCACAGGACGTAGGCGGCGGGCAGCAGCAGCGCTGCGCCGGCGCTCCCCGAGGTCAGCAGGCGTCCGTAGAACAGCAGGCGGGTCTGCATGCCGTCCAGCAGGGATTCGGCCCCGGCGGCCGGGTCCGGTGCGGTGGTGCCGTAGCGGTGGAATCCCAGCACGTAGATCGCCGCCAGGATCACCGGCAGTGCCGCGATCCCCAGGGCCTTGCCCCGGCTCCAGCCCCGCAGCTCCCGTGCGTTGAAGGCCAGCAGGACCGCCGCCGCGGTCGGCAGAATGACGCGCGAAGGTTCGCGGGTGTACAGCGCCAGGACCATCAGCCCCAGGCCCCCCGCCAGACCTCTGCGGCCCGGGGACAGCCCCCGCAGAAAGACGTACAGGCCGGCGCAGACAAACAGCATTTCCGCGACATGGCAGATGTCGATGAACCAGAACAGCGTGGTCATCAGGTTTTGAAACGCCAGCGGCCAGATCGCCACGGCCAGCACCGCCGCCGGCAGGCCGTGCGCCCGCCGGATCAGCCGGTACAGGAAATACAGACTGAACAGGAACACCGCGCCCAGAACGAAGTGGTAGGCCCAGGCATTCAGTCCGAACAGCCGTTGCTGGCTCATCCACAGCAGGCGGATGACCGGCCCGGTGCGACCGGCGAGATCCCATTGCGGATCCCGGATCCAGAAGGCGTCAATCCAGCTGTTGTTCATGGACCAGTCCAGGATCCAGTACAGATCATCCCGCTGGAAAAAGACCGGGAAGAGGGTGCAGACGACGGCCCAGCCGGCGAGGGCCGCGCCCAGAACAAGTCCCGGCAGCAGGGCGGAGAGTCTCGGGGACAAGGCGGGAATCGTCTTCATGGTGGCGCGCATTGTGGCCGCTCCCGATCCGGAAAGTCAAGAGCGGCGCCGCCCGTTCCGGGCGGCTCCGGGCGGGGCGGATTCGCCGGATTTTCCCGGGGAAGCGCGAAACGATTGTCTTGCGTTTTCGGGGGCCTGGCCCCACTATGCCGGCTCGATTTGAACCGAGAGAATGGATGGTTCCCATGGACGAGAAAAAGCAGAATCCAGCTGATGTGCCGCCGCCGGAGGCGCAGAGCGATGCCGAGCAGTTTTCCCGGTGGATGGCGGAATACGGCCGCCCCGCGCTGATCGGACTGGCGGTCGCTGTCGTGGTGCTGCTGGGCCTGTCCATCTGGCGCAGCCAGAAGCAGGAGAAGGCGGAAGCCGCCGCCCAGGCCCTGTTCCAGGGGCGCGCGCCGGAGGAATTCCGCCAGATGGCCGTGGCCGATCCCAAGGCGCCGACCGCGCCGATGGCCCTGGCCACCGCCGCGGCCGAGTTCTACGCGCAGGGCCGTTACGACGAGGCGCTGTCCGCCTACCAGGGGTTCCTGGCTCAGTATCCGGGACATATGCTGGAAGCGGATGCCCGGCTGGGCGTCGCCGCCAGCCTCGAGGCGCTGGATGACTTCGAGGCCGCCGCGGAATCCTATGAGGCGTTTGCCGCCGCCCTCCCGGGCAGCTCGCTCCTTCCCCAGGCCGTCATGGGCGCCGCCCGCTGCCGCGAGCAGCTTGGCCAGTTCGACAATGCCCGCGTGCTGTATGAGGATTTCATCGCCGCGAACCCCGACAGCTCATGGCTGCCGCAGGCCGAGTCCGGACTCCTCTTCCTGAAAAAGGCCGAGCGGGCGAAGGATCTCCCGCCCCCCGCCGCACCGGTGGTCGCCATCGAGGCTCCGGCCCCGGAAGTCGTCTTTGATTCCAGCCTGGAAGCCCTCCAGACGGACGAGCCGGAGGCAGCCGTCGAGGCGGCGGCGGAAGCGGTGGCGGAACCCGCCGTTGAACCGGCCCGGGATGAAGCGGGTGAAGAGCCGGCGAAAGCCCGCAAGCCCCGGAAATCCCGGAAGAAAGCGGATGCCGCCGAAGAGCCCGCGGTGGACGAAGCCGCCCCGGTCGTAGAGGATGTCCCCGCTGTTGCGGAAGAAGCCAAGCCGAAGAAACGCAAGTCATCAAAGAAGAACCAGAAAGCCCCGGTGGAAGAGTCTGCCGCTCCGGACGTCCCGACGGCGGAATAGGCCGGCCGTTGAGGCCGACAGGATGACGCCGGACTCCGGAGGGGCTCCGGCGTTTGCCGTTGGCAGGGAAGGAGTCGAGCCATGATTGAACGGTATTCCCGGCCCGAAATGGGCGCGCTGTGGACCGATGAACACAAGTTCGCCACCTGGCTGAAGGTCGAACTGGCCGCCTGCGAAGCCATGGCGGCCGCCGGCCTGATTCCCCGCAGAGATTGGGCGGCCATCCGCCGCAAGGCGTCGTTTGACGTGGCGCGCATCCGCCGGATCGAGGCGGAGGTCCGTCATGACGTAATTGCCTTCCTGACGGCGGTGGCCGAGCGGGTCGGTCCCGCCGCACGCCACATCCACAAAGGACTGACCAGCTCCGACGTGGTGGATACCGCGCTGGCCGTGAATCTCGTCGCGGCGGCGGATCTCCTGCTGGCGGGTGTTCGGAAGGTGCGCGCCGCCGCCGCCGCCCAGGCCCGGAAGCATGCCTTTACCCCCATGATCGGCCGCAGCCACGGCATCCATGCCGAGCCCACGACGTTCGGCCTGAAGATGGCGCTGATGTTCGACGAGTTCGGGCGCGTGGAACGGCGCCTGGAGGCCGCCCGCGAAACCGTGCGCGTCGGCAAGCTCTCGGGCGCCGTGGGCACCCATGCGCACCTGGATCCGAAGATCGAACGCGCGGTCTGCCGCAAGCTCGGGCTCGAACCCGCCGCCATCTCGACCCAGATCCTGCAGCGCGACCGGCACGCGGAGTTTGTCTCCGCCCTGGCCCTGGCCGGCGCCAGCGTGGAGCGCTGGGCGCAGGAGTTCCGCCACCTGCAGCGCACCGAAGTGCGCGAGGTCGAGGAGTTTTTCGGCCGGAGCCAGAAGGGGTCCAGCGCCATGCCCCACAAGAAAAATCCCGTGATCGGCGAACAACTCTGCGGCCTCGCCCGGGTCCTGCGCGGATACGCGGTCACGGCCATGGAAAACGTCGCCCTGTGGCACGAACGCGACATCTCCCATTCGTCCGCCGAGCGGATCATCCTGCCCGATGCCGCCATTCTGCTGGATTACCTGTTCGACAGGCTGGCGGCGCTGGTGAAGGGACTGAAGGTGGATGCGGCGCGCATGCGCGCGAACCTCGACCTGACCCACGGCCTGATCCATTCGCAGCAGGTGCTGCTGCGGCTGATCGAAAAGGGCGTGCCCCGCGAAGACGCCTACCGCTGGGTGCAGCGCAATGCCATGGCGTCCTGGAAGAGCGGGAAGCCTCTGCTTGAGCTGGTCGCCGCGGACCCGGATATAGCGCCCCGGGTTTCGCGCCGGGAACTGGCGGATTGCTTTGACCTGAAGCGCCACCTGCGCGACGTGAAGCGCACGTTTCGCGCCCTGGGGTTGAAACTGCCGTAGGGCGTCGCCGCTACGGGCGCAGCACCGTGTTGTCAATCAGCCGCGGCTGGCCGATCCGCACCGCCAGGGCCGCCAGCGCCGGCCGCGTGATGGGGCCGTCCAGCGGGGTCAGCGTGTCGTCGTCGGCAATTTCCACGTAATCAATCCGGGCATCGGGTTCCCGGGCGATCCGGGCGCGCATGGCGTCCTTGAGCGCCCGCGGATTCCGCTCGCCGGCCGCAAACCGCCGCTCGGCTTCATCGAGCGCCTGGCGCAGGCAGACGGCTTGCACGCGCTGGGGGGGCGTCAGGTGCTGGTTGCGCGACGACAACGCCAGACCGTCGGCTTCGCGTACCGTGGGGCCGGGGACAATCTCGATGGGGAAGTGCAGATCACGGACCATGCGGCGAATGACGCGCAGCTGCTGGGCGTCTTTTTCTCCGAAAACGGCGAGATGCGGCTGGACGATGTGGAAAAGTGCCGCCACGACGGTGCACACGCCGTCGAAATGCCCGGGCCGCGAGGCGCCGCAGAGATTCCGCGACAAGGCTTGTTCCGTCACGGCCGTGCTGGCGCCTTCGGGGTACATCTCTTCCACGGAGGGATGAAACACGAGATCCACGCCTTCGCGTTCGCACAGGGCGCAGTCCGCGTCGAACGTGCGCGGATAGGCCGCGAAGTCCTCGTTGGGGCCGAACTGCGCGGGATTGACAAAAATCGAAACCGCCACGACATCGGCCTGCCGTCTGGCGATGCGGATCAGCGACAGGTGCCCTTCGTGCAGGTTGCCCATGGTGGGGACGAAGCCGATGCGCCGCCCCTGCGCCCGCAGCGTCCGCGCGGTTTCCTGCATCTCTTGAGCCGATTCCACAATCATCATGACGTCAGACGCTATCGCGTTCCTGCCCCAAAACACAACCGCATTCTCGGATTCTATAATTCATAGGCTGACCCCTTTTGGCAAAAAGGGGTCAGCCTATGAATTATAGAATCTGATCTTGACGGTTTCGAAGACGTTCGACATGCTCGCAACATGGCCAGACCGTTGCGAGTGGAGTATGCCGGGGCCCGTTACCACTTGATGGGTCGAGGCAATCAGTTTCGGGATATATTCCAATCCCAAGGGGATGCAGACCTGTTTATCCGGTGCCTCGGCGAGCTGTGCGATCGCAACGGAACGATTGTCCATGCCTGGTGCCTGATGAGTAATCACTATCATCTCCTGCTGGAGACTCCCCGCGGCGATTTGGTGGACGCCATGAAATGGTTTCTGGGCACGTTCACCCAGCGCTACAATGCACGTCATCAACTGGCCGGGCATCTGTTTCAGGGCCGCTACAAGGGGAAAATCGTGGAGAATGCGGATCCGAGTTATTTTCGCCGGGTCAGTGAGTACATTCACCTAAACCCGGCAGCCGCACAATTGACCAAGCCCGGCAATCTGGCGGCCTATCCGTGGAGCAGTTATCCCTATTATTTGGCTGCTTCTGCACAGAGGCCGCCATGGCTGGCCGTGGGGGACGTGCTGAGGGCAACCGGTTTGTCAGGGGATTCTCCTTCGGCCCGGAAGGCGTACGCCAGCTACATGGAAATGAAGCATGCCATGGTGGCTCGAAAGTTGATGGGAACCCGGGAGCAGACGGACTGGGACAAGATGGAGCAGGGATGGATTCACGGCAGCCGGGAATTTCGCAACCGCCTGGTGGAGAATCTGGCCGCTGATTGTCAAACGAATCCAAGGCGCCTGGTGGATCTGGAACAAAAACGGGATATATCTCAAGAGGCCGCCGAAGCCGTGTTCAAGCGATGCTTGAAACATTTCAGATTGGATGAGGCGGCATTGCGGGAGATGCCCAAGTCCGATCCAATCAAGCGGTTGATGGCCGGTTTGCTGAGACGTCATTATCCGGTCGGGGTGGCCTGGATTGCCGAGAAATTGGCCATGGGGCATTACACTACCGTCTGCCGAGCCATGCGCTTTTATGACAAGCCACCGGAGGCGTGGACAAGGGAAAAACAACGGATTCTAAAATTCATTGGCTGACCCCTTTTGGGGAAAAGGGGTCAGATGTGAATGGCGGGCGGGGGATCAGATGCGGGGGGCGTCGTCGGGGAGGGCGTTGAGGCGGACGGACTGGCGGAACCATTTGGCGGCCGAGGCGGCGTCCTGCCCGACGAGCTTGCCTTCCATGTAGAGGCGTCCGAGGCGGTACTGGGCCTGGGGGTTGCCCTTTTTGGCGGCCAGCAGATACCAGTGCAGGGCGTGTTCGATGCTTTCTTCCACGCCGCGTCCGCGTTCGTAGAGGCGCCCCAGTTCGAACTGGGCCTGGGCGTTTTCCAGATCGGCCTTGAAGCGGAGCTGTTCGGCCAGCATGCGGTAGTATTTGGCGGCCTCTTCGGGATCCTGGGGGACGCCGGTGCCTTCTTCGAGCAGCTGTCCGATGCGTTCCTGGGATTTGAGGTCGGCCTGTTCGGCGGCGAGCCGGTACCACTTGGCGGCTTCCTGTTCATCCTTGGGCACGCCCATGCCGTACTCGTACATGCGGCCGACCTGGTACTGGGCGTGCTGGTGGCCCTGCTTGGCGAGTTCCAGTCCGCGGGTGTACTGGTCGCGGAGTTCGACCTTGATCTGGGCGTTTTTGTCGCCCTGGGCGGCGGCCTTGGCGTACCACTCCATGGCGGTGTCGAAATCCGGTTCCACGCCGTCGCCGTATTCATACAGGTGGCCGAGGCGGTACTGGGCTTCGGCGCTGCCCTGGTCGGCGGCGAGGCGGTAGAGGCGGGCGGCTTCGGCGTGGTCTTCGGGGACGCCGTGGCCGTGTTCGTTCATCTTGCCGAGATTGAGCTGGCCCCGGGCGTCGCCGCGTTCGGCGGCGGCGCGGAACTGGTCGAGCGCGGCGGCGAACCACTGCGCGGCCTCTTCGGGCTGCTTGGCGCGGCCTTTGCCCCAGGCGAGGTGGCGGGCCCATTCGTACTGGGCTTCGGGGTCGCCCTGTTCGGCCTGGATCCGGATGGCTTCCTTGGTGGGATCGGTTTTCATGGCGGTTCCTTGGATCGGGGGCGGGCCGGGGTTACTCGTAGGAATGCTCGGGATCGGGAAAAGCGCCGGATTGGACCTCGGTTTGGTAGGCGGCGGCGGCGGCGGTGATCTGCGGCCCGAGGTCGGCGTATCGCTTGACGAACTTGGGCTGGAAGTCGCCGGAGAGCCCGAGGAGGTCGTTGATGACGAGGATCTGTCCGTCGCAGCCGGGGCCGGCGCCGATGCCGATGACGGGGATCTGGACGGCGGCGGCGACTTCGGCGCCGAGGGAGGCGGGGACGGCTTCGAGGACGACGGCGAAGGCGCCGGCGGCTTCGACGGCGCGGGCGTCGGCCACGAGCCGGCGGGCGGCTTCTTCGCCGCGGCCCTGGACGCGCATGCCGAGGGTCTGGACGCTCTGGGGGGTCAGGCCGATATGGGCCAGGACGGGAATGCCGTTCCCGACGAGGGCGGCGATGCAGGGGGCGCGGAAGCCGCCGCCTTCGATTTTGACGGCCTGGCAGCCGGTTTCCCGGAGGACGCGGCCGCTGTTGAGCAGGGCCTGTTCGATGGAGGCCTGGTAGGTCATGAAGGGCATGTCCACGACGACGAGGGCGCGCCGGGCGCCGCGCACGACGGCGGCGGTGTGGCGGATCATGTCATCGAGGGTGACCGGCAGGGTGTTGTCGAAGCCCAGCAGGGTGGTGCCGACGGAGTCGCCGACGAGCAGCAGCGGGATGCCGGCGTCGTCGAGAAGGCGCGCGGTGCGGAAGTCGTAGGCGGTGAGGCAGGCGATTTTTTCGCGGCCTTTCATGGCCGTGATGTCGCGGGGGGTGAGGGGTTTTGTGTTCATAAGAGGTCAGAGGTCAGGAGGACAGGAGACAGGGGACAGGAGACAGGGGACAGGGGACAGGG
>CAZHSS010000012.1:1874-15578 GCA_964535205.1 uncultured Verrucomicrobiota bacterium | reverse complement strand
AAACTTGTTGTATTGCTTCTGACTGATCTCATGCGTGATGACCTCGCCATTGATGACGGCACTCATGCGGAAGGTGCTCTTCTGGTCATTCTCCTTGTCTTCGACCTTGGACTGTGCTTCTTTCAACTCCTGCAGCTTCTGGTTATAGGCATCGGAATAAGCTTTGTCCAATGACGATTTCTGCTCTGGAGTAAGTTTCTCCATAGCATCGGCAATGGTCTTCAGGTTGACATTGCCGTTGTTGAAGCGTTCTTCGCCCTCGCCGCCCATGATTTGCGCCGCTTGGGGAAGCGAACAGTATTGAGCGAAATTGGAGCACTCCCGGGCAATCCCCCGAATCGTTACGGGGACGCCGTTGAGCTGCACGGTAATCTCGTTGCCGAGCAGCGCGGCGGGCGCCTGCAGGAGGTGGCGTTTGAGCTGCTGGGCAAGGGCCGCGAACTGGCGGATCAGCTGGGCGTCGGACTGGGGGCGGTGCTGCTGGGTCACGGGGTGGGCGATTGCGTCGCGCCGCTGTTCGAACACGGCGCGGACCGGGTGTACGTGGTGGATCACCCGGCGCTCGAACCCTACACGTCCGAGCCGTATGCCGAAGCGATGAGCGAACTGATCCGCCGGCACAAGCCGGAAATCGTGCTGGCCGGAGCCACCAGCATCGGGCGCGGATTCATCGCCCGCGTGGCGATCCAGGTGAATGCGGGGCTGACGGCGGATTGCACCGACCTGGCGGTGGACCCCGAGTCGCGTCAGCTGCTCCAGACGCGGCCGGCGTTCGGCGGCAACATCATGGCGACGATCCTGTGCCCGAATCACCGGCCCCAGATGGCCACGGTGCGGCCCAAGGTGTTTGCCCGGCCGGCGCCCGAAGCCGGCCGGACAGGCGAGCGGATGGACGAGACGGTGGAGTTGAAGGCGCCGGTCGTCCGGGTGCTGGAGACGGTCAATGCGATGCAGAACGAGGTGAACGTGGCCGGGGCGGAGTTCATCGTGACCGGCGGCCGCGGGATGGGGGGGGCGGAACACTTCAAGCTGCTGGCGGAACTGGCGGACGCGCTGGGCGGCGCGGCGGTGGGGGCGAGCCGGGCCGCGGTGGATGCGGGCTGGATTTCGAGTTTCCATCAGGTGGGCCAGACGGGCAAGACCGTGCGTCCCAAGATTTACATCGCCTGCGGGGTGTCCGGCCAGATCCAGCATCTGGTGGGCATGAACAGCAGCGACACCATCATTGCCATCAACAAGGATCCGGACGCGCCGATTTTCGACGTGGCGGACATCGGCATCGTCGGGGATCTGTTCGAGGTGGTGCCGGAACTGATCAAGGCCCTGCGGCAGTGAATCGGCCTGCCGGATTGTTAAAAATATATGAAAAAGCATTTTGCCGGGCCCTTTTGCTTGTCAGCAGGCGGGGCTTCTGGCAGAATTCTTCCGTATGTATATGGGATCGAGGGCAATCCTTCACCTGAAGGGAGAAAAGCGATGAGGCGAGCAGCAAGTGGGATTCTGGCTGGGCTGATGATGATGCTGTTTCTGGGGGCGTGCGCGTCCTGGAACGTGGATGTAAGCCGTCTGCAGCTGGGCATGGAGCCGGAGGCCGTACAGGAGGCGATCGGCAAGCCGTTCACGATCCGCGCGGCGAAGGTGTACGAGAGCGACCAGTGGACGGAGGTCTGGGAATATCTGCCGCCGATGTTCACCTGGACGCCGAAGACGTATTGGGTGTATTTCGAGGACGGCAAGGTGGTGCAGTGGGGCGAACCGGGAGATTTCACAGGATCTTCCTCCACCGTTCGCGAATACAGTCCCAACAAGAGCGCCCGGTAAGGGGAGCCCCGTCTGTCCGGGTGGTGGTCAAGCAGACGGGGTGACGCCGCCCGGCAAACGGCCCGGTGATGAACATGCCTTTTCCAACTGGCGGAATGCGGCGCCTTCGCGCGATGCGGGGGCGCTGGTTTTCGCTTGGCGGAGGGCTGGGGTTGTGGCTGGTTTGTCTGGGGCTGGCCGGTCCGGTTTGGGGCCAGACGCTGCGGCTGGGAAATATTGATCTTTTTTTGACCGGCCGGGTAGAGCTGGGCTACGAAAGCAATGTGGACGGAGCGTACCCCGAGGAAGAAGATCCGGACTATGAGAAGGGGGATTTCTACTGGAGCCCCGGGCTGACGCTGCGGTCGTCCCCCGTGGCGATGCGGCCGTCCACCACCCTGAATTTCGGGGCGGCCTACGAGTATCTGGACTATTTTCAGCGCAGTGACGAAGACACGGAGCTGTATGAGGCGACCGTGAACTTCCAAACGGTTCTGCCCCGGATCACCTTGGGAGGCAGCGGCAAGGCTTCCCGCGAAATCGATGCGTCGCAGGATTCGACCTACCGCCCCGGGGGATTCAAGCGCGACCCCGTTCAGACCTTGGAGGGGAATGTTTTCCTGAACTGGAATGTCGGCAAGCTGCGGGTGGAGACCCATGCGGATTATTCGAGCGAGCGCCATGACAAGGAGGAGTACCAGCCGGGCGACCAGGATGAAACCACGTTGTTCGGCGGGATCTATTGGGATGTCTTTTCGTGGGGGAGTTTGTATTACTCCTGGGAGAACACGGTCACCGAAATGGTGCAGACCGGAGAAGAGACGGATGAAACCACTCAGAACGTCGGGCTGTCGGGGGCCATCCCGCTGAGCTGGCTGCGGCACCCCCAGATCACGTATTCCTTCGGATTCGAGTATGAAGAAGTGGAGACCGCCGACGGGGAAAGCCAGGATCCCACCTGGGAGCCGACGCATACCATCACCGTGATGGATGAACTGCAATTGACCAAGAGCGTGAATCTGTCCTTTTCCGCCAGCTGGGAGGACACCTGGACCGGTGACGAGGTGTCGTTGTCCAACAACAGCGAGGAAGACGACGAGGTGACGTTTGAATACAACGTGGAGCTGAGCCAGCAACTGGGTCCGCGGGCACAGCATGCCTTCAACTTCACGCAGGAGCCGCGGGACACGTTCGGGTCCACGGCGGACACGGAAACGACCACGTATGGCTACACCTTTGGCATCAAGGACATCCTATTCTACGGTCTGAGCGCCGGATTCACGGCGGAATACGAATTGAGTACGCCGCTGGACGGCGATGAAGAAACCGAGAAGACCACCACGATGGATGTCTCGCTGGGGCATTCCCGGCAGCTGTCCCGCCGTCTGAGCCGGACGCTGGCGTACACCTATACCTGGGAAAACTCGAATTTTCACGACGACGGGGCGAAGGAAGAGCATGTCGTGACCTACGGGCTGGATTATCAGTTCTGATATTCGTTCCGGAGGGGAGGGGAGGGAAAGCGGAATTCCGCCATTGTGTCACGGCGCGTTTCCGTGTAAGGTCCCCCCACGATATGAGCATGGTCCGAACGAGGTTCAGTGCATGGCGCTGCCGGCGAAGGCTGGCAGCGGTCGTGATGCTGCTGGGGGCGGCGCTGGCCGGTGCCCAGGAGACCCGGGACCGGGCGGAGCGGCGGATTTTGGCGGGTGACCGGCTGAATGTCGGCGTGCAGGAGCAGCCGGATATGTCGCGGATCTACCCGGTGGCGGGAGACGGTTCGATTGACTTTGGCTTTGCCGGGCGGGTGGTGATTGCGGAACTGACTCCCGACGAAGCCGCGCGCCGTTTGGAGAGCGTCCTGGAGAGCAGCTATTTCAAGGAAGCCAATGTCAGCATCTCCATCGCCAATTTCGTGGAGGGAGATGTATTGATTACCGGGGCGTTGAACAATCCGGGCACCCTGCCGTTCCGCGGGGATTCCATTCTGACCTTGATGGAGGCGATTGTCCGCAGCGGGGGCCTGACGGACCGGGCGGCAGGCGACCGGGTGCGCATTCTGCGATGGGTGCCCGGGGGGAGCATGGAGCGCCAGGCCATCGAAGTGAATGTGCAGGCGATGCTGGACACGATGGATTTTTCAAAGGACCAGTATCTGCGGCCGCGGGACATCGTGGTGGTGCCTTTCCGGGGGGAAGAAGAGGGGCGGAACGAATTTCTGGCCCTGGGGGAAGTCAACAAGCCGGGATTCCATCCGTACAGCGAAGATCTGGACGTCATCAAGGCGGTGACGCGCATGGGGGGGATGGGGGAGTTCGCCGACTGGGGCGGGGCCCGCATTCTGCGATTGAAGCCGGGGGGGGATTATTCCGTTGTTCCGCTCGACCTCAGCCGGTTGTTCGGCGTGGCGGACATGAAGATGAATCTTCCGCTTCAGCCCGGGGACATTTTCTTCGTGCCGTCCACGCGCAGCGTGGTCCGGGCCCAGGTGTTTCTGCTGGGCGAGGTGAATCAGCGCGGCGCCGTTTCTCTCGGGACCGGGCCCAATGCCACGGTGGCGCGTTTGATTCTCTCCCAGGGGGGCATGACGGATTTTGCGAATGCCGGCCGGGTGCAGATCCAGCGGACGGCGCCGGACGGCAGCAAAAAAACCATGGTGGTGGATGTGGGGCGGATTTTGAAGCAGGGGACGTTCGAGGAGGATGTGCCCCTGCAAGACGGCGATGTGGTGATTGTACCCGAAAAAGGATTGCTGGGGCTTTGAGATGCGCGACATGATCCAGCGGCCGGATGCCGTCCAGACTCCGCCTTCGTCCGGAGAGGGCTCCGCCTCGGAGGCCAAGGGCCTGGACCTTCGGAAATACTTCTACATTATCGCGAAACGCCTGTGGCTGCTGCTGCTGTGTTTCATGACGGCCATTGTGATCATGCTGGTCATGATGGCGCGGCAGGTGCCGGAGTACAAGGCCACGGCCAAACTGCACCTGACCCGTTCGGTGGGGCTGCCCAGCAACCTGCAGCAACAGGATGTGGCGACGATTCTGGGCGATTACGCTCAGACGCAACGGAGCATCATTCTCAGCCGGGATGTGCTGGACCGCGCCCGGGCCCGCCTGGGACTGACGCCCCAGGAATTCGGGGCGCGGCACCGGGGGCTTTCCGTGCAGCCGATCTGGCAGACGGCCATCATGAACATCAGTGTGACGGGATTGGAACCGGCGTTCTGCGCGGACTATGCCAATGCGATTGCCGAGGCCTACGTCGAGTTCAAGGCGGAAGAGCTCAGCGGCAGTTCGCAGAACACCGTGGTGGTGCTGTCGCAGCAGGCCAACCGGCTGGCGGAGGAAATCGCCCGAATGGAGGGGGACGTCCTGGCGTTTGTGCGTGAAAACAGCGTGATCGGCATCCAGGAGCGGGGCAATATAGCCGCCAGCCTGCTGGCCAAGCTGTCCAAGCAGGCGGCGGAGTTCCGGACGGAGCGGATGCTGCTGGAAGCCCAACAGCCGCTGCTGGCGCAGGCATCGGACGAAGTGGTGCTGGCCACCCTGGAATACGGGATTCCCCCGCCGGTGGTTCCGGGAGGGACTCCGGGCGGCGGCGACGAGGTGTCCGCGGAAAGCGCGGAAGCGCTGATCGAGCGTGGGATGGCGGCCCCGCCGCAGTGGAACGCCCTCAAGCGGGAAAACGCCATTCTCGAAGCGCGGCTGATTTCCTACCGGAAAAAATACAAGGACGCCCATCCCCTGATTCAGGAAACACTGCGGAAGCTCCAGCAGAACGAAGACGCCATCAAGGTGGAAATCCAGTTTTCCCTGAAACAGTATTATTCGCAGCTGGAGGCGCTGAGCATCAAAGAGAAGGCGGCCAGCCGGGTCGAGCAGCAGTGGGAAGAGCAGGCGCTGGAAATCGACCGCAAGCAGAAGGAGTACGAGGGGTTGCAGCGCAATCTGTCTCGCCTGCAGCGGCTGTATGATTTGATTTTCAACCGCTTGCAGGAGGTGGATATTTCGGCCGGCATCCAGATGGAGTCGGTTCGCATTCTGGAGCGGGCCATGGTGCCGGGCGGCCCCGTCAAGCCTCGCAATCTCCAAAGTCTTTTCCTGGCGGCGCTGATCGGCCTGGGCGTGGGCATCGGGCTGATTTTCGCCCTGGAATTCATGGATGATTCCGTCCGGTATCCCGAAGAGATCGGACGGACGCTGGGCATTCCCTGTCTTGGGCTGGTGCCCACGGCCCACTGGAAGCAAGACGGCGAGGATTCCTACTGGGTGGGCAAGGTGGACCCGTCGAGCGGGTTTGCCGAAGCCTATCGCAACATTCGTTCGGCCCTGCTGCTGCGTCCGGACGGCCAGCCGTTCCGGACGCTGACGGTCACCTCGTCGGTTCCCAAGGAAGGGAAGACGACGACCAGCGCCAATCTGGCGACCAGCTTCGCCCAGACGGGGCAGCGGGTGCTGCTGGTGGATGCCGATCTGCATCGCGGCGGCGTTCACCGGTTCTTCGGTCTGCAGGCTGGGCGCGGACTGACTGAAATTCTGCGGGGCCGGGCCACGATCGAGGAGGTGCTGCAGCCAACATCTGTTCCGGGGCTGGATTTCATCGGCACGGGCTCGTTTCCCGACAATCCCTCCGAACTGGTTCTGGGGCCGGCCATGCAGGCGTTCCTGGAACAAGCGTCCGCCGGGTACGATTTGGTGATTCTGGACGCGCCCCCCGTGCTGGCCGTTTCGGAATCCACGGTGATCGCGTCGCAGACAGATGACACGCTGCTGACGGTGTGGAGCGGGCGCACGTCCCGCAAGCTGGTCCAGGTGGCGGTTCGGCAGCTGCTGTCCCGGGGCGCCCATCTGGCCGGCTGCATCCTGAACAATCTGGACCTGACGCGTCTGGGCACGTACGGGGCCTACAGCTACTACCATTATTACGGCTATGACTATCGCTACGAAGAGGAAAAACCGGCCTCCGGCTCTGGCGGAGCGGCGACCTGAAGACCGGGCCGGCCTGCTATGGTTGTGATATTCCATCGAGGGCCCGGCTGGTCCAAACGCCACTTGTTTCTGACGCTGGGGGACTGGCTGATCATCGTGGTCTCCCAGCTGGCGGCCGTGTTTCTGCGCCTGGGACCGGAGGACGGCCTGGACTACCTGCTGCGACACATGGGCACCTTTGTCAGCGCGGTGGTGATTTACATGATGGTGTTCTATGCCGGGGGCATGTACGAGCCCCCAACCCGGGTGCGCCGGACGGACTTTGATTTTCTGCCGCTGATCGTCACCGCCATCGCCGCGGGATTGACCGGGCTGGTTCTCTACACCCGGCCGCAGATGACGCTGGGCCGGGGGATATGGGCCATTTCCTCGCTGCTGATTCTGCTGCTGACGTATGGGCTTCGCCATGTGTTTCTGGGCATGGTCAAGCGGGGGTTTTTCCTGCGCCGGGCGCTGCTGTTGTGCGATCATCCCGACCGTGCGGCGGATTTGCTGGGGCTGTTGAAAACCAGTCCGGTGTCGCCGTACCATGTGCTGGGCCTCGTGCTGTGCGGCGCCCTTCCCCAAAGCGCGTACTCGGGAGAGCCGCCCGTCCTGGGGCTGGCCCGCGATCTGCAACAGCTGGTTTCCCGGCACAATGTCGCGACTCTGCTGCTGACGGTTTCCCCCATGCGCAGCCACGAGCTGCTGCCGCATCTGCGCCCCCTGCGCTATGTCGGCGTGGAAATCATGGACTATGTGTCGCTTTCCGAGGAACTGGCCCGGGAGATTCCGCTGGCGCACATCAATGACGAGTGGCTGATGACCGCGGCGCTGAACAGTTCCGTGCTGCAGATCCGCAAGATCAAGCGGGCCATGGATATCGCGGTTTCACTGATCGGCCTGATCCCCGGCATTCCGGTGATGATGATCGCCGGCGCGCTGATCAAGCTCACCTCGCCGGGGCCGGTCATCTATCGCCAGAAACGCGTGGGTCTCGGGGGGGAGTCCTATGTGCTGTACAAGCTTCGCACGATGCGCTCGGACGCGGAGAAGGACGGCGCGGTGTGGGCGGGGCAGCGCGATGCCCGGGTGACGCGCGTCGGCTATTTCCTGCGCAAATGGCGCCTGGACGAAATTCCCCAGCTGTTTAACATCCTCAAGGGGGAGATGAGCCTGGTCGGGCCGCGGCCCGAGCGTCCGGAATTCACGGAAAAGCTGGCCGCGTACATCCCGTTCTACAACGAACGGCATCTGGTACAGCCCGGGCTGACGGGCTGGGCTCAGGTCCGCTATCCCTATGCCGCCAGCTTCGAATCCGCGGCCCGCAAGCTCCAGTTCGATCTCTACTACATCAAGAACATGAGTTTCCTGCTCGACGCCGCCATACTCCTGCGGACGTTCAAGACCATTTTGGTGGGCCTGCGCCACGACGAAGAGTTCCTGCCGGTGGATGACAAGCTGGAGGAGTGGCTGGCCACGAATGAACCCCCCGCGGACAACCCGCAACCGGATGGAGAGACCCCATGAGCATTGCCTGTGAATTCGAATATGCCAAGGCGGGCAGCCTGAAGGACGCGCTGCGCCTGCTGGCCCGGCGGGTGCCGGGCGGATCCATGCCGCTGGCCGGCGGCACGGACCTGGTGGCCTGGCTGCGCGACGGCGCCGTGGAGCCCGGACAGCTGGTGGACATCAAGGGGCTGGCCGAACTGCGGGGCATCCGGCTCCGGGGAGGCCGGCTGTGGCTGGGCGCCAACACGACCTTTGCCGAGATCGTCGAATCGCCGCTGGTCCGCCGCCACGCGCCAATCCTGGCGGAGGCCGGCGGCATGGTCGCCTCGGTGGGGGTGCGCAACCGCGCCACGGTGGCGGGCAACATCTGTTCGGCGGTTCCCTGCTGCGACAGCGGGCCCGCCCTGCTGGTGTACGGCGCGTCGATCCATGTCATTACCGCCCGCGGACGCCGGACGATTCCCGTCGCCCGGTGGTTTCTGGGCCCGCGCCGGACGGCGCTGCCCAAAGGCGGCCTCGTCACGGGCATCAGCCTGCCGGTGGCGAAGCATGCCGGGGCTTTTGCCAAGCTCAAGCGCTACCGCGGCGAGGATCTGGCGCAGGCCAGCGTGGCGGTCCGCGTGGATGCCCGCGGTGGCTGGCAGGTGGCCTACGGGTCGGTGGCGCCCACGCCGGTCCGCGGGCTGAAAGTCGAGCGCCTGCTCAAGGGCGTGAAAAAGCCGGATGCCGCCCTGCTGAAGAAGGCGTCCGCCCTGGCGGAAGCGGAAATCGAGCCCATCACGGACATCCGCAGTTCGGAGGCCTATCGGCGGATGATGGTGGGGGTCATGCTGCGCCGCGCGGTTCAGCTGGCGGTCCGGCGCATGGCGGGCCGCGGCCCGGACTACGGCCTGAACATTCTCGAGGAGGACGCGTGATGAAAGAGATTTCGATTCGATTGAACGGCGAAGCGCGCCGCGTGGCGGTGGCGCCCAATGAAACCCTGCTGGATGTTTTGCGCGGACGCCTCGGGATCAAGACGCCTAAGGAAGGCTGCGGCCGGGGCGATTGCGGCGCCTGCACGGTGCTGCTGGACGGCAAGGCGGTCCGCAGCTGCCTCATCCTGGCCATCGAGACGGACGGGCAGTCCGTGACGACCCTGGAGGGAGTGGGGAAGGAGGGTCCCACGGCCCTGCAACAGGCGTTTGTGAAGCAGAACGTGTTTCAGTGCGGATTCTGCGCTCCCGGCGTGGTGCTGGCGGCCTCTGCCCTGCTGGCGGAGAATCCGCAGCCCGGCGAGCACGAGGTGCGCGAAGCGCTGGCCGGCAACCTGTGCCGCTGCACGGGCTATGAACCCATTGTCAAAGCGGTGCTGTCGGTGGCGAAGAAGACGCCCCGCCGCAAGCCCGCAACCCGGAGGAAACGGTCATGAGCCAGAAGAAAGTGGTCGGCACATCGGCCGTGCGAATTGACGGTCTGGACAAAGTGACGGGTGCGGCGCGCTACGTGGACGATCTCGATTTCGGTCCGGGGCTCCTGCATGCCGCGGTGGCGACCAGTCCCCATGCTCATGCCCGGATCCGGAAAATCGACACGTCGGCGGCCGAACGGGCGCCGGGCGTGGTTCGCGTGGTCACCGGCAGGGACTGTCCCCACAAGTTCGGCCTGTACATGCAGGACCGGGACATCTTCCCGCGGGACCGCGTGCGGTTTGTCGGCGAGCAGGTGGCGGCGGTCATTGCCGAGACCCCCGAGGCCGCGCTGCGCGCCGTGCGCCTGATCCGGGTGGACTACGAGCCCCTGCCGGCGGTGTTGAGCCTGGGCGAGGCCCTGCGCAAGGATGCCGAGCTGATCCACCCCGATCTGGGCAGCTACCAGCGCGTGCCATGGTTTTTCCCGCGCGCGGGCACCAACATCGCCCACTGGCGCAAGACCCGCAAGGGCGACATCGAGAAGGGATTCCGGCAGGCGGATTTCATTCTGGAAGACACCTACACGGTGCCGCGCTACGCCCACTGCCCGCTGGAAACCCATGCGGTGACGGGGCTGTTCGATCTGTCCGGCCGCCTCACGCTGTGGGCGTCGTCGCAGTCGCCGTTCGCCCAGCGCGGGGTGATGGCGGTGGCGCTCAAGCCGTTCGGTCTGTCGCACCAGGACATCCGCATCATCACGCCGTATGTCGGCGGCGGCTTCGGCGGCAAGGCGGGCGTTTCGATGGAGATCATCGGCGCGGTGCTGGCGATCGCGATGAAAGGCCGTCCCGTCCGGCTGCACTGGACGCGCGAGCAGGAGTTCATGAACACGTCGCAGCGCCAGGGTGTGGTGGCCCGCGTCAAAATGGGCGTAAAGAAAAGCGGCGAGATCGTGGCGCTGGAGCACACCCTGCACTGGGATGCCGGCGCCTCCGCCGAGTACGGCGCCAACGTGGTGAACGCCGTCGGCCTGTCGGCGACCGGCCCGTACCGGATTCCCAACGTCAAGATCGATTCCGTCTGCGTCTATACCAACATGCCGCCCTGCGGCGCCTACCGCGGGTTCGGCTACTCGGAATTCCACTTCGGGCTCGAATCGCACATGACCCGCATCGCCCGGGCCATCGGCATGGATCCGGTGAAGTTCCGCAAGGTCAACGCGATCCGGGAAGGCGACACCCTGGCCTACGGCGCGGAAATGAATCCCGGCGATCTGGAAGGCGCCCTGGACAAGGTGGCGCGGGCGATCCGCTGGGGCCGCAAGGAAAAAGCCCGGCCTCACAAGGCGATCGGCAAGGCCGTGGCCTGCTTCTGGAAGGCGCCGGCCATGCCGCCCAACGCGTCGTCGGCGGCCTATCTGAAGTTCAACGAGGACGGCTCGATGAACCTGGCGGTGTCCGGCATGGAGATCGGGCAGGGATTCCTGACCGTGATGGCCCAGGTGGCCTCGGAAGTGCTGACGGTGCCCGTGGGCAAGATCCGCGTCGAGACGCCCGACACCGACCGCAACGCCTACGAATGGCAAACGGTCGGGTCGCACGTCACGTGGAGCTGCGGCAACGCGGTCCGCGCCGCCGCCGAAGAGGTCAAGGGCAAGCTGATCGCCACCGTGGCCCGCGCCAAGCGGCTCAAGGCGGCCGATCTGTATCTGGACGCCGAATGCGTCAAGAGCCGGAAGGACAAAAAGCTGGCGCTGCAGTTCCGGGACTTCGTCATTGACGGCATCATGCGGCCGGACGGCCGTTTTGTCGGCGGGCCCATCCACGGCACGGGCATGTTCATGCCGGAATTCACCTCGGCGCTGGGCGATCCTGAAACCAGCCAGGGCGGGCATCCCAACGTGCACTACACCGTCGGATCCGCCGGCGTGGTGCTGGAAGTGGACAAGGAAACCGGCAAGCTCACCGTGCTCAAGGCGGCGCTGGCGGTGGATGTGGGCCAGATAATCAATCCGGAGCTCGTCAAGGGGCAGATCGTCGGCGGGATTCTCCAGGGGCTGGCCACGGCCCTGTACGAAGACATCCGCTATGCCCCCGACGGGCGGCTGCTGAATCCCAACTTCACGGACTACAAGATCCCCACCACCCTGGATTGTCCGATCGAGATTGTTCCGATCATGCTGGAGACACCCCAGCCCGACGGGCCGTTCGGCGCGCGCGGGGTGGGCGAGCACACCATGATTGCCTGTGCGCCGATTGTGGCCGATGCGATTGACAATGCGGTCGGCGTCCGGCTGAAGACCATGCCGCTGACGGCCGAAAAAGTCGCGCTGGCCCTGCACGGGATCGAGTACGACGACGTCAAGGGCGACAACCTGGGGTTCTGCTTCCGCGGGCGCCCCTGCGACTATCCCTTCGACACCGGCGGCGCCAGCTGAGGTTACAGGCGGCCGAGGGAAAGGTCGCCGTGGATCTTGTAGACGTGTCCGTCGCGGTTGACGTGGAGCCGGACGCCGGGGAAGGCTTCGGGGAGTTTCCGGCGCAGGCGGCGGGCGACTTCGTCTTCGAGCTTTTTCTGGGCGTCGGGCGGCACATGGTCAAGGGTGGCGATGCGGGCCTGGAGGACATAGCCCGGGCCGTGGCGGGAGCCGATGCCGACGGAGAAGGCCGCGCCGAGGTCGAATAGGCCGTCGTCTTCGCGGTTGGAGGTGGTGCCGGCGGGAGGGCGCGCGGGATGCCGGCGGTATTTTTTGCCGCGTCCTTCGGCTTCGAGTTCGGCGTCGATCTCGTCGAAAACGGCCTTGAGTTTGTGTTCCCAGCGTTCGAGGCGGGTATGGGAGGTGCTCATGAAGGGGCTCCTGCGGGTCGGCGGGCCAGGCGGCGGTAGTGGGTCCGATAGCGCGCGGCGATGGCGGTCCAGTCGAAGTCGCGGGCGCAGCGTTCGCGCAGGGCGGCGGTTTCCGGACCGGGGCCGTCGCGCAGGAAAGCCGCCAGCTTGTCCGCCAGGTCCCGGGCATCGGCGCTGCGGAACAGCCAGGGGTAGTCCGGGCCGGTGACCTCGGTGTTCTCGGCGATGTCACTGGCGAGCACGGGCGCGCCGCAGGAAATCACCTCCAGCAGCATCATGCTCATGGCTTCGATTTCGGAAGGGAAGATAAACAGCCGGGCGCCGGCGACCAGTTCAAAGAGCTCGGTCTGGGAGAGCAGGCGGGGGATCAGCACCAGGCGGGGCGTGGTGCGGCAGCGGGCGAGGAGCTGTTCGGAATAAGCCCGGTTGTGGCCCTCGAAGCCGCCGACGACCAGGAGCGGCAGATCGGGTTTCAGCCGATCCACGGCGTCCAGCAGGTGGTGCAGCCCCTTGGTGGGATCCATGCGGCCGGCGGCGAACAGAAGGTAGCCGCCGGGGGCCAGGCCGTGGGCTTCGGCCAGCCCGGTGGCGGGGATGGCCGGGGAGGGATTGACGCCGTTGGGGATGAATTCGATGGGGGTGTTCGATCGGGCTTCGACGTCGGCGACCTTGGCGCGGGCGACGGTGGTGAGCTGCCGGCAGGCGCGGACGAAGGCGGCTTCCGAAAAGCGCAGGAAGGCCTTGGCGAAGCGGCTCCACTTGGCCCTTTCGTAGGGGTTGCCGTGGAAGGTGCCGAGGATCGGCATGCCGGGCCGCAGGAGGCGCAGGATCCACGCGAAGGGACCGAAGGCGGAGTCGTGGACATGGGCGAGATCGGGGCGCAGGATCAGCGCGCAGTGCAGGGCGCTGAGCAGGAAGTAGGTGGTTGCGCGGCTGTGCTTGCCTTTCAGCGCGGGGATGGGAATGACCCGGAGGCGGGGGGAGAAATCAAAGGCCCGCGGCTGGGCCGGGGTGCGCACGACATAGAGGTGATACCGGATGCCGTCGTCCGCCGGCAGGTGCAGGAGGATGTTCTCGGCGACGCGGTCGGCGCCGGCGAAGGCGGGAAAGGATTTGCTGCCCAGGATGGCAATATTCATTGGATTACTTGTTCATCACGTGGTTGAAAGGGCCGTAGGGGTTTTCGG
>CAZHSS010000012.1:0-1864 GCA_964535205.1 uncultured Verrucomicrobiota bacterium | reverse complement strand
AAGGATTTGCTGCCCAGAACGGCGATGTTCATCCGCAGGAGCCGCCTACTTGTTCATGACGTTGTTGAACGCCCCGTAGGGCTGCTCGCGCCTGGTCTGGAACGCGGGCCGGAAGGACTTGCCCAGCCAGGATTCCCGCTTCGGGACGACCGGGGTATCCGCGACGTCGCGGAAATCCACGTAGCGGTCGAAGGGGACGGGGCGGCCGAGCGCCACGCGCAGCTTGTTGACAAGGACCCAGGCGAGGGGTTTCAGGCGGGGGAGGCGGGCGAAGTGCTTGTTGCGGATGGCGGTTTTGGCGGAGCCGACCATCCAGCAGTTGTGGGTGCAGCGGGCGACCTTGGTGCGGGCCTCGACGGCGCGGGGGCCGTGGATGATTTCCTCCCAGGTCTGCGCGGTCAAGTCGCCGATTTCGAGATCGGGGCGGACGTTGCAGGCATACACGCGGCCCCAGGGGTCCACGAAGGCGAAGTCGCGTCCGGCGGTGCAGGGAATCAGCCGGGGCTGGCCGAGGATTTTCTTCATCAGGCCGAGATTGAGATAGGCCCGGAACCAGTTCTTGGGGCGGCGGGACCGGAGCATTTCGACGATGAGCGGCTGGACGGCGCGGGCGATGCGCACGCGGTTGTAGGGTTCGTTGTCGGTCTTGTGGAACTGGTAGCCGTTGTGCAGGGCGGAGGTGGCCATTTCGCCCCCGAAGGAGTTGCAGAGCCGGTACAGGTCCAGCAGCTGGTCGCAGTTGTCGTCCTGGAAGGTGGTGGCGAACCCGAGGTCGCAGCCGCCGGCCGCCTTCAGCCGCTTCATGGTGTCCATCTTGCGTTCGAAGCCGTTCTTTTCGCCCCGGATGGCGTTGTTGCGATCGCCGACGCCTTCGAGGGAGATGCGGATCTTGACGTCGGGGTGCCTGCGGAGGATGCGCTCAAGCTTGTCGGCCTGGAGCCCGTTGGTGGAGATTTCGAGCTGGCGGGTTTTGGGGTGCAGCAGGTCCACGACCGCTTCGAGGTCGGTGCGCAGGGTGGGTTCGCCGCCGGTCAGATTGAGATAGTCGAAGCCGCCGGGCAGTTTGGCGAGGGTCTCCAGGGTGACTTCCTCGGCCGGCAGGGTGGGATGCTGCCAGATGTTGCACATGGAGCAGCGCGAATTGCAGCGGTAGGTCAGGATGATCGACAGGTCCATGGGCGGGAACCATACCGCAGGGGGCGGGGCGGGCGCAAGGGCGGGCTGGGCACAAGAATCAGAACTCATGAACTCATGAATAGGACGAGTGCGAAACAGCAGGAAAACAGGAAACAGCAGGAAAACAGGAAGGGATTGCGATCCCCTGCGCGGGGCGCGCCGGCTCCAGTCCGGGATGGAGACTCGACGCCCCCGTCGGGCGCGGATGGATTTTTTGGGGGGGATGGGAGAGGGCAGCCGTTGTAGACAAGATGGACAGAACGGGGGGCGGGGAAGGATTCCGGATTTTTCCACAGTGTGGAAAAGTTTTCCATGGCGTGGAAAATCCGGATTTTTCGGCTTTTCAGGGGGATTGACTTTTGGCGGGGCGGGGGGTAAGGTGCGCGGGTTTTTGAGGACGGGTCCGTCCGGAAGGGCGGGCCGGTTTGTTCTTTGTCACGGTCGGGCGCGGCGCCGGAAGGAGGGCCAGAGTCAAGGTTCGAGTCCTTGTCGGGCAACCATTGCGCCGGCGAAGGACGAACGGAACCAGATGAACGACATGCAAAACCACATCAAGATTTTCGCGGGAAATGCGAACCGGCCGCTGGCGGAGAAGATCGCGGCGCGGGTGGGCATTCCGTTAAGTGCGGCGAGCGTTACACGCTTTCCGGACGGTGAAATTTCTGTGACCTATGAAGAAACGGTGCGG
>CAZHSS010000011.1:0-17786 GCA_964535205.1 uncultured Verrucomicrobiota bacterium | reverse complement strand
GCAGGTTGAACAGCTTCCAGTCCATCCCGTTCAGATTCGTCGTGACGCCGATGTAGTCGGGCAGCCCGGTGGTTTCGTCCACCGCGGTATTGGTCGGATAGCTGGAAAACGGCCCCAGGGTCTCGAAATCCACCCGGCGGGGATTCAACACCGTCAACCGGCAGGCGGCGGAGTTCGTTGCCGACCCGTCCCCCTCGCCGGCCACGACCAGATAGCCGACATCGAATTCGCGTCCGCCATCCTCCGGCGCCGGCACCAGCACCAGGGTTTCGCCGTCTTCGGCCTGCGCCCCCGCAAATCCGTTGGTCATGCCGTCCGCCGGCACCACCGACCATTCGGCGCGGGTAATGTCCATGCCCGTATCGTTCGCCACCGTGGCCGACACGGTGTATTCCACCCCGCCTTCGCCAAGGGCCGTCAGCGTCTCCGGCTCCAGCGTCACCTCCAGCAGGACGCCGTTGGTCCGGGGCTGGGCGCCGCCGCCGGAACCGCGGCGCGGCGACAGGTCGGCAGGACCGCGGCTCGATCCGGATGGCGTGCCCGCCTCAAGCCGGAAGAACATCCGGGGCAAGCCGTTCGTCAGGGCAATGGCGTGGGCCCCCTCCCCCACGGACATGGACCACACCGGCAGCGACCAGTCGCGCGGATCCGCAGTGCCGACGAGAATGCCCGTCACGCCTTCCGGAAGCGTGAAGCGGAGTTCCGAGCGGCCGCCGGACGTCGGAGCCACCGCCAGGCGCACGCCGCTGCCCGGCTCCGGTTCGATGGCCTCGATGCCGGTCATGGCCTCGAACTGAGCCAGGAAGGCCCGGGCGATTCCGCCGTCGGGGATGAACAGGATATTCTCGTCGTTGGAGGTCGGCGTGTTGGTCGTCGCCAGCGCTGTCAGCGTCCAGTTGGCCGACCCGTGAATGACCCAGGGCGATTCTCCAAACGGATCGATCACCATGTATTTGCAGTGAACCAGGTCGGAGAGCCCATTGTCGAAGTCCTCTGTACTGGTGCTTTTGTAATACGCCTCGTGGAGTTGAATGCGGTTGGTCGTGGCGTATTCGGATGCATCCAGCATCCGCTGGAATTGGCCATAACTGGCGGCGGACGCCGTGTCGCGGTCGCTTCGCGGAATCACGCCGTGCACGGCCACGCCCCGGTCGCAGGCGGCAATCAGCTGATCGGTCACAACCGCGCGGGTCTGCTTGTTCAGCGCAAACCAGATGCTCTGCCGGGCCCGGGCGATGCGGTTGGTGATTTCCGTCTGGGCGTTGTCGCCTCCCGTCCGGCCGGACGGAAACGGCGCAAACCGCACCCATCCGTCTTCCCCGGCCCCGGCAGTGCGAAACGCCGCCTTGTCGTGCGGGACCCGCGACTTGGCGGGATTCGAGTGGAAGTAGCCGTTGAGCAGCTGCCGCAGCTCGTTGGAATAGGCCAGGGCCAGGTCGCGATTGGCGAAATCCGCCAGGATGTTCCACTGCCGCGAACTGGCCCAGGCCGTGAAATTCCACGACGCGGTCAGGAGACGGCTTTCCCCGGTTCCGTGGTAGAAAAAGACACCGACTTTGTGGTGCATGATGCCCTTGGAAGGAGCCCGGGCCACCTCCAGCGCATTGCCCGGGCGGCGGGACAGCGAATCCAGCGAGCAGCCCGGCTGGAATTCTTCGGCCAGGTCCACCCCGCTGCCCACTGCAAATCCCATGTGCGCGCCGCGCGCCAAGGCATTCGACACCGCCGTCAGGATCGGACCGGCCGCCCCGTTGGCTTCATAGCCTCCCGTCAGAGTGTACGTCGCCAAATATCCCTGATCGCCCGCCCCCAGCGCCTCAATGCGCTCGATGAAAGCCTCCCGGATGTCGAACTCATTCGCGCCGATGCTCGTCAGTGTCGTGGTCTGGTCGGGGCGGTTAAAGACGACCCGCCAATCCGCGCCGGTAATGACATCCGCCGCCGCCGGCGTCGTCCACAACCACAGGAAAACCAGCGCCGCCTCCCCGCTGCGCCGGAATATGCACCGAGTCCGTTTCATGCGGCTCCAGCATCCCGCCGGCTGCGGCCGGCGTCAAGAAGGTTCCCGACCGTCTCCTTCCGGATTGACGCCCGCCCTGTTGTTTCCGCACAATCGACCGCATGCATTCCGAATATGAATTCAGTCCTGTGGCGGCCGACGACCGCCGAGGTTTCTGGGCCATGCTGGCCGTGATGGTCGGATTCACGTTCTTTTCCGCCAGCATGTGGGCGGGCGCCACGCTGGGCACGGGCCTGCGCGCCTCCTCTTTTCTGCTCGCGGTGCTGGCGGGCAATGCCCTGCTGGGCGCCTATACCGGCCTGCTCGCCTGGATCGCCGCCCAAACCGGCCGGTCCACCCATCTGTTGGCCCGCCAGGCCTTCGGCGAACGCGGAGCCGCCTTGCCCTCGCTGCTGCTGGGCGTGACCCAAGTCGGCTGGTTTGGAGTGGGCGTGGCCATGTTCGCCCTGCCCGTGGGACAACTCTTTCCCCAGGTGCCCCATCTGGCCCTGTTGTGGGTGGCCGGCGCGTTGATGACCTTGACGGCGTATTACGGCATTCAGTCCCTGACCATCCTGTCCATTGTCGCCGTGCCGGCGATCGCCCTGCTGGGATCCGCCTCGGTCGCCAAGGCCTTTGCCGAATTCGGCGGCGTTTCGGCCTGGTTCGCACAGCAGCCGGCCGGCACCATCGGCCTGGGCGCCGCCATCGGCATCTGCGTGGGCTCGTTCATCTCCGGCGGCACCCTGACCCCCGATTTCACCCGCTTCGCACGCACCCCGCGCATCGCGGTTTCGACCACCGTGATTGCCTTCTTGCTCGGCAATTCGCTGATGTTCCTGTTCGGGGCGGTCGCCGCCGCGTTTTACGGCACCAACGACATCTCGGAAGTCATGATGAAACAGGGGCTGATCGGCCTGGCCGTGCTGGTGCTGGGGCTGAACATCTGGACCACGAACGACAACGCGCTGTACGCCGCCAGCCTCGGATTCGCCACGCTCGCCCGCTGGCCCAAACGGCGGTTCGTGCTGCTCAACGGATTTATCGGCACGCTGTTCGCCACGGCGGCCTACAACCATTTCGTCCCGTGGCTGAACCTGCTGAACCGGATGCTGCCCTCCATCGGCGCGGTACTCATTCTCGACCATTTCGTGGTGCGCCGCGGAGGCCAAGCCGCGGCTGATTCGCGCCCGGTCCACTGGCCCGCCATCATCGCCTGGACCTGCGGTTTCGCCGCCGCCCAGTTCCTGCCGGGCATCGCTCCGCTCAACACCATGCTGGCCTCTTCGGCCGCCTATCTGCTGCTGGCCCGACGCCAAACCGGATGCTCCTGATCCCCGGTGCCACCGGGGGATTCCCTTCCAGTAGTTAACAGTCACAATGGGTAAAAATATTATCACTATTCATTTATATAATATCTTATCAACTTTATTATGAATTGGTTATATATATTCTTATTCCACACAGTTAATTAACTATGTGGATTCCATTCCCGTCCTGAACCGCTCATTACCTGCCGCATACACGGGCTGATTTCCGGAACAGGATATGTTTTACCCCCCCTGTGTCCGGCCCCTCCCCGGTGTCATGTATTTTGAGGCAATGCGGACTCAAGCCCTGCCGGGCTCCTTCCCTTGCCACAACGGCATTCTTTGTTCATAGTCACGCCATGAAGCATCCGCCTGTTCTCTCGTGCGTCCTGGGCATTGTTCTCCTGTATTCTTCCGGGCCCGCGACGGGCCAAACCGAAGCGAAACCATCGACGGCGGCGGAGGCCGCCCCGGCGCTGGAATGGTCCCCGGATTCGGGGGTGCTGCAATCGCTGGAATCCCTGCAGCGAGCGCTGGCCCTCAAGGAAGGCGAGGCGGCCGATCTGCAACAGCAGCTGGCCGCCGCCTCCGACGATCTGGCCCGGGAGGAAATTCGCCGTCGCCTGCAGGAAGTCCGCAACGCCATCGAAGAGCAGCGCCGGCAGTTTGACGGTTTTGCCGTTGACGTGGACCTGAGCCCGTTCACGCCTCAGGCGGAATCCAAGTTCGACTGGCAGGAACAGGTCGGCAAACTGCTGGAACCCATCCTGGCGGAATTTGAAAACGCCACGGCAGAAACCCGCATCATCGGGCAGATCCGCGCCCAGTTGAATTCGGTCCGCAAACGCCGCGATTTGGCGGCGGAAGCCGTCCACAACCTGGAGGCGCTGCTGGCCCGGCCGGCGTCGTCGGAACTGCAAGCGCGCCTGACCAACCGGCATGCGGCCTGGAAACGCATCTGGGAGGAAGCGGATAATGAATTCTCCGCACTGGACATCCAGTTGCAAAGCCGACTGGCCGCCCGCGAGTCCGTGCTGGACCAGACCACCGGCTATGCCCGGCATTTCTTCCAAACCCGGGGACTGAATCTCCTGCTGGGCATCGTGGCGTTCTGCGCAGTGTTTTTCGGCTTCCGACTGGCGGAACTGGCGGTTCGCAAGCTGCGCCGCACAGGATCCGAAAAGAAATTCGGTTCGCGGCTGACCGCCCTGCTGTTTCATGTATTCAGCGTGCTGGGCGGCCTGGGGGCCATGATGCTGGTATTCAACCTGGCCGGCGACTGGTTCCTGCTGGGCATCATCATCATTTTCCTGTTTGGCATCGGCTGGGCCAGCGTCAACACCCTGCCCCGCCAGGTGGAAACCATCAAACTGATGCTGAACATCGGGGCGGTGCGCGAGGGGGAATATCTGGTCTATGACGGCACCCCCTACCGCGTGGACTCGCTGGGTTTTTCCGCCCATTTGAACAATCCGCGACTGGATGGCGGCACCCGTTTGCTTCCGGTGAAGTTTCTGGTCGGCATGACGTCGCGTCCCGTCGGCGAGGCCGAACCCTGGTTTCCATGCGAGAAGGGCGACTGGGTGGTGCTGGACGGCGGGCAGATCGGTCGGATCGCCGGACAGACGCCCGCGAACGTCCTGCTTGTTGCTCCGGGCAGTGAGACCGTCACCTTTCCCGTGGCCGATTTCCTCTCCCTGCACCCCCGGAATCTTTCCGGCGGTTTCCGGATGGAATCCACCTTCGGCGTGGATTACCGCCACCAGGCCATCGCCACCACGGAAATCCCGGACCGGATGAAATCCAGCCTGCTGGAGAAACTGCCCTCCGTGGTCGGCGCGGACAATCTGCGCGACATCCAGGTCCTGTTTCAGCGCGCCAATGCCTCGTCGCTGGATTATGCGGTCTGGGTGGATCTGACAGGCGGCGCCGCTCGCCTATATCCGCAGATTTCCGGTGCCATCCAGCGGATTCTGGTGGAAACCTGCAATGAAAACGGCTGGGTGATCCCCTTCCCGCAGGTTCGGATCCACCAAGGATAACCTGAAAGTCCGCCTACGCCCCGGCCACGGCGGCATCGAAACAACGCTGAATCATGGTCTCCGGCGGGGGCGGGATCAGACCGGAGGTCATCAGCAGTTCCAGCGCGCGGTTGGCCTCGTCAATATCCTGCCGGGCGCACGCCACCACCTGCTCCGGGGGCAGGTCGCGGCGGGCCACGCCCTCCTCCTGAGCCTGACGGGCCACCGCCGCCGCCGTTTCGGCGAACACTTCGCTGTCGGTCATGCGCGGCATGATGCGCTCCGGCGACAGCCCCTGGCGCTCGGCAAAACCGGCGATGGTCCGCGCTGCGGCGATGGCCATGGCATCGGTGATCTTCCGCGCGCGCACCAGCAGCGCGCCCTTGAGGATGCCGGGGAATCCCAGGGAGTTGTTCACCTGGTTGGGAAAATCGCCGCGGCCCGTGGCGACAATGAAGGCGCCGGCGGCCTTCGCGGCATGCGGATAGATTTCCGGCACCGGATTGGCGCAGGCAAACACGATGGCCCGGGAGGCCATGCCCTGCACCCATTCGGGCAGGACGGCATCCGGCCCGGGACGGGACAGAGAAATCAGCACATCCGCCCCCTTCAAGGCCTCCGCCACATCGGCAATGCGCTTCGGATTGGTTGTCCGGCAGATTTCCCATTTGCGGTAAAAGCGCGGATCGGCCTCGATGTCGTCGCGGCCGGCATGCAGGCCGCCGCGCGAATCAAACATGGCCACCCGGTCCGGATCGGCGCCGGCCTGCAGGATCAGGCGCGCGATGGTGGTGTTGGAGGCCCCGGCGCCCAGGAACACGATGCGGCAGCGGGCCAGGTCCTTCCCCGCCACCTTCAGCGCGTTGATCAGGCCGGCCAGCGTGACGCAGCCCGTGCCCTGGGCATCATCATGCCAGACCGGGATGTCGCAGCTTTCCCGCAGTTCGTCCAGCACACGGAAGCAGTTCGGCTGGCTGATGTCCTCCAGGTTGACGGCCCCGAAAGACGGCGTCAGGCGGCGGACGAAATCAATCAGGATGTCCGGATCGTGGCGACCGGCGGCGTCCCGGCTGTCCATGCAGACGGGCACGGCATCCACGCCCCCCAGCACTTTCATCAGAAACGCCTTGCCCTCCATGACGCCCAGCCCGCCCGGCGGCGAGACATCGCCGTCGCCCAGCACGCGGGTTGAATCGCTGACCACGGCCACGACATTGCCGCGCCACGACAACTCAAAGGATTCGTCGGGATTGTCGCGGATGCCGGTGGAAACGGCGGAAACGCCGGGCGTGTACCAGGCATTGAACCACTGGAACCCGGGCAGCGCGGCCCGCGGCAGGACCTGGATCTTGCCTCCGTAAAAGCGATGCGCCTCCAGCGCCAGCGCCTTGAAAAAGGCCGTTTTCGCGCGCGCCACCCGCCCCCCGTCCCAGTCGGCGGGAAAGCGCGAGTCCAAATCCTCCAGCCGGATGTCCACGGCGTCTTACGCCTGCAGCGCCTGGTTTATGTCGGCCTGAATGTCTTCGACATCCTCCAGGCCCACGGAAAGCCGGATGTAATCTTCGGTGACCCCGGCGGCGAGCTGTTCCTCGGCAGTCAGCTGCTGATGCGTGGTGGAGGACGGATGGATCACCAGGCTGCGGGCGTCGCCGATGTTCGCCAGGTGCGACAGCAGCTTCACCGAATTGATGAACCGGCGCCCGGCCTCCAGCCCGCCCTCGATGCCGAAGCCCACCAGTCCGCCGTATCCCTTCCGCAGATACTTGGCGGCCAGCGGATGGCTGGGATCGTCCTCCAGGCCGGGATAGACCACCCAGCGAACCCGCGGATGCGTCTTCAGCCAGCGGGCTACGGCCAGGGCGTTCTCCGAATGCCGCCGCTGCCGGATCGGCAGCGTCTCCAGGCCGAGCAGGAACTGATGGGCATTGAACGGGCTCATGGCCGCGCCGAGATCCCGCAGCAGGGTCAGGCGGATCTTCAGAATGAACGCCACATTGCCCATGCCCGGCACATTGCCCAGGGCCTCCCAGTACTTCAATCCGTGATAGCTCGGATCCGGCTCGGTGAACTCCGGAAACTTCCCGTTGTTCCACTGGAACCGGCCCGAATCCACGATGACCCCGCCCAGCGACGTGCCATGGCCGCCGATATACTTGGTGGCCGACGCCACCACGATGTCCGCCCCGTGGTCGAACGGCCGCACCAGCCCCGCCCCCACGGTGTTGTCCACAATCAGCGGAATTCCGTGCTCGTGCGCGATGGCCGCGATGGCCTCGAAATCCGGGACGTCCAGCTTGGGATTGCCAATGGTTTCCACATAGAGCGCGCGGGTTTTGTCCGTGATGGCCCGGCGGAACGCCTCCGGGTCGCGCGAATCCACGAAAACGACCGAGCGGCCCAGTTTGGCGAACGTGTGGTGAAAGAGCTGATAGGTTCCGCCATAGAGGTTGTTGCCCGACACGATCTCGTCGCCCAGGCGGGTGATCGCCAGCAGCGCATAGCTGATGGCCGCCATGCCCGAGGCCACACCCAGGGCCCCCGTGCCGCCTTCCAGCGCCGCCATGCGCTTTTCGAACACGTCCGTCGTCGGGTTCATCAGCCGGGTGTAGATGTTCCCGAATTCCTTCAAGGCAAACAGATTCGCCGCGTGGTCGCTGTCCTTGAACACAAAGGAGGAGGTCTGGTAGATCGGCACGGCACGGGCGCCGGTGGCCGGATCCGGCTGCTGGCCCGCATGCAGGGACAAAGTGTGGATTCCCGGGTTCATCGCTGTTCCTTCTTTCTCCTCCCCGCACCGGAATCTTCCAACGTCTTCTTGAAGATGCGCCGGCATGGGGTAAGGTTGGAACTGTTACCCCAAAAAAAGACCAAGTCAAGGAGCTACAAGATGAGCCGCATCTATCGCGACAGTCCGGAATCCATCGGCCGCACCCCTCTCGTCCGCCTCAACCGCGTCACGGAAGGCGCCGGCGCCGCGGTACTGGCGAAGATCGAGGGGCGCAACCCCGCGGGATCGGTCAAATGCCGCATCGGCGCGGCCATGATCTGGGATGCGGAAAAACGCGGGGTTCTCCGGCCCGGCATGGAAATCGTGGAACCCACCAGCGGAAACACGGGAATCGCCCTGGCCTACGTCGCCGCCGCCCGCGGCTACTCCCTGACGCTGACCATGCCCGACACCATGAGTCTGGAACGCCGCCGTGTGCTGGCGTTTCTGGGCGCCAACCTGGTGCTGACCCCCGGAGCCGAAGGGATGAAAGGCGCCATCCAGCGCGCCGAAGCCCTGGCCGCCGCCGCCCCGGACCGGATCTTCATGCCCCAGCAATTCAAGAATCCCGCCAATCCCGCCATTCATGAAACCACCACCGGTCCGGAGATCTGGGACGACACCGACGGCAAAATCGACGTGCTGGTATCCGGCGTCGGCACCGGCGGCACCATCACCGGCGTGTCGCGTTTCATCAAAAACACCAAAGGCAAGGCCATCCTGTCCGTCGCCGTCGAACCCCGGGAAAGCCCGGTCATCAGCCAGAAACTGTCCGGCCAGCCCCTGCAGCCCGGCCCCCACAAAATCCAAGGCATCGGCGCGGGGTTCATTCCCGATACGCTGGATCTGTCTCTCGTGGACCGCGTCGAACAGGTCTCCGGCCCCGAAGCCATTGAGATGGCCCGCCGCCTGGCCCGCGAAGAAGGCCTGCTGACCGGCATTTCCTGCGGAGCCGCCGCCGCGGTGGCGGTCCGCCTGGCGAAACAAGACAAATTCGCCGGCAAAACTATCGTCGTCATCCTGCCCGACGCCGCCGAGCGCTACCTCTCCACGGCCCTCTTCGAAGGCATCGGCGAATAATCGCTGCGGCCTACCCGCCCATCCCCGCCGCCCGGAGGGGGCAGGCGGCTCATTCCGTCCGGCGTCGCTTTCTGGCTTTTCCGGCGGGGACAAAGTCCATAGGATGCCGCTGTGAGTTCCCTCCAGGACCAGAAACCAGTCCAACGCCATTCCAAACGGCGGCGTTTCGGCGCCTTCCTGCTGATCGCCCTTCGGCACTCGTCGGCGTGGATGCTGCGGCTGTCCGCCGCCGCCGCCATTCTGCTGGCGGTTCTGTTTGCCTATCTGCATCTGGTGGGTCTGCCGACCTATCTGACCGATGTCTTCCTGGACCGCATGGCCCGGCAGGGCTATCACCTGCAGATCGAACGGCTGACACTGGAAATGGACCGCGGCCTGGTCGCCAGCGGCGTCCGCCTGTTTGCCGCGGAACAGGCGCCGGATCCGTTCCTGACGGCCCGTGAACTCACCCTGGCGCTGGATCCCGCGGCGCTGCTGCGCCGAAGGATCATCCCCATTCTCGGCATCGTGGACGGCCGGCTCCAGGCGCAGCTGGGCCAGGAACGCTTCGGCGCCCGGGAAGGCCTGCGTTCTCTGACTGCCGAACACATTCATCTGCGGTTTTCCGCCTCGGAACAGGAAATCCGGCTGCGGGAATTCCAGGCGCTGCTGCTGGGCATCCAGTTCCGCGGCCGGGGCACGGTGTATCCGCCGCCGAACGCAGCTTCCGCCCGATCCCCGGCCGGGGGCGTCAACCCGCTGACCGCCGGACTTCAAGGCATCGAACAGGCTCCGGACTGGGTGCTGCGTCTGGCGGAACAGATCAATGCCCTGAGCTTCAACGCCCCGCCCCTGGCGGAATTCGCCTTCGCCCTCTACCCCGGTCATCCGGAATCGCATGTGGTCACTTTCCTGCTGGACGGCGAAGCGGGTGGACGCCTCAAGGACCTGGAACTGGACCGGTTCCGGCTGAATGCCTCATGGAAGAACCAGCGCCTGCATGTGCCCGATCTGCAACTGTGCCGCGGAGATCACACGGCCGGTCTGTCCGGCTGGTGGGATGCCTGTCTCCAGCAGGTGTCGGCGCATCTGGTCAGCACCCTGCCCCTGGATCGGTTTCTCGGTCTCCTCCCGTCCACCTGGCAGCAGGCGGTGGCCGCCGCCATTCCGGAACCGTCTTTTCCCCTTCGCGTCGAGCTGCAAATCGGCCCCGTGCCGGTGGCCGAAGCGGCGGAACAGTTTTCGGGCCGCCTTCTCGCCTCCCGGGCGCTGATCCGCGGGATCCCCGTTGAACAGGCGGATCTCTCGTTTTCCCGCCAGGGCCCGCGGCTGCGGATCGATACCGGCCGCCTTCAGCTGGATGCCGGGCCGCTGGCCAGCCGGCTGCTGTTCCGGGACGCGGAATTCCGGCTGGACACCCGTCAATACCAGGCGCGGGTGGAAGGCACGCTGAATCCCCACGTGCTGAAACCGGTCCTGACGCCGAATTTCCGGACCATCCTGGACTGGTTCGGGTTCCGGGAACCGGTGCAGGGCGACGTGCAGATCGGCGGCACCGTGGGCAATCCCGCCATCTCCTGCCATGGCCCCGTGCAGGCGACCAACTTCACCATCCGCGGCGTGCCAGTGGATTGGCTGCAAGGGGATCTGAACATCACCAACGAAGTCATGCACCTGACCGGGACCACGCTCGCGCGCCCGGAAGGCCTGGCCCGGGGCGATGTGCACATGGCCTTTTCCAACCAGACCCTTCGTCTGGACGTGGACAGCCGTCTCGATCCCCGGGCCGTGGGAAACATGCTCGGACCGGTCGTGGCTGATTTTTTGAAGCCGTTCCAATTGAACGGGCCCGCCCATGTCCGGGTGAACGGCCTGCTCGACTACTGCAATTTCTCCCTGAACCGCCTGCAGGCCCATGTCGAAGCCCGGCGGTTCGGCTACGACCGATGGGAGGCGGATACGGCGACGTTCGACCTCGAGGCGGCCGGACGCCGGTTGCGCATCACCAACGCCGCCGCGACGGCATATGGCGGCACCTTCACGGGTCACGGCGCGCTGTATCCCGTGGCGCGCGATGATCGCTGGCGCTATGAAGTCCAACTGCAGGCGGCGGGCGCTCGGCTCGACGACCTGCTGGCCGCCACGCTGGGCAAGCCCCCTGGCGATTTGCGCGGCATTCTGGACGGCAACGGGCGCTTCGCCGGGTACATCGGACCGGGAACCGGTCCCCTCGCCACCGGCACCGGCCAGGCGGAAATCCGCAACGGCCTGCTTTTCCAAACCCGCCTGTTCAGCGGCCTGACCTCCATTCTCGGACGGCTGTTCCCCGATTTCAGCCTCTTTGCCCAGACCGATGCCCGCGGCAGTTTCGCCATCCGCAACAGCCGCGTGTACTCCTCCGATATCGAGCTGATGGGTTCCCTGTTCAGCGTCAAGGCCTCCGGACGCTACGCCTTCGACGGCGATCTGCGCTACCGCGTCGAAGTCCAGCCGCTGCGCAAAGGACCCGTCGCCGCCCTCGTCCGCCTGGCCACCATGCCGGTCACCCGCCTGCTGGAATTCCGCCTGACCGGCACCTTCGAAAATCCCCGCTGGCGGCCGATCAATCTCAATCCCGCCGAACTGTTCGATTAAGTCATTTCCCTTCTTGCGCGAGCCGCGCAGGCATGATAGCGTTCTCTCCGTCTTCAGGGCGTGGTGAAATTCCCGACCGGCGGTGACAGCCCGCGAGCCGACAGGCAGACAAGGTGAAACTCCTTGGCCGACAGTACACAGTCTGGATGGAAGAAGACGCGTGCGGTTTCAGGCCGCCCCAAGCCCCGAAGACGGAAAGGTCTTCGGTTTTTTAATGACGACATCCGATCCCCGCGACACCTTCTGCACGGTGGAAGAAGCCCTGGACACTCTCCGCGCCGGCCGCCTGCTGCTGATCGTGGATGATGAAAACCGGGAGAACGAAGGCGACCTGGTGGCCGCCGGTGAATTCATCACGCCCGAACTCGTGAATTTCATGGCTACCCACGGCCGGGGGCTGATCTGCGTGCCCATGGAGGAACAGCGGCTCTGCCGCCTGGGCCTCGGCCGCATGGTACCGCTGGATGAACAGGACCGCTACCGGACCGCATTCACCGTATCGGTGGACGCCCGTCAAGGCATCACCACCGGCATCAGCGCCTTCGATCGGGCCCAAACCATCCGCCTGCTGGCCGACGAAACCACCACGGCCTGCGATTTCATCCGTCCCGGCCACATTTTCCCGCTCCAGGGCGTCCCCGGCGGCGTCCTGCGCCGGACCGGCCATACCGAGGCCTCCCTCGACCTGGCCCGGCTCGCCGGCCTCAAACCCGTCACGGTCATCTGCGAAGTCATGCGCGACGACGGCCAGATGGCCCGCCTTCCCGATCTGGAAGGATTTGCCCGCCGCCACGGACTGCGCATCCTCACCGTGGCGTCCCTTGTCGCCTGGCGCCGCCTGCGCGAAAAAACCGTCCGCCGCGATTCCGTCGTTCAGATGCCGACGGAATACGGGGATTTCCAGCTTCATTTGTATCTCGACGATACCACTGGCGAACACCATCTCGCCCTGGTCCACGGTGAACTGCGTCCCGATATCACGCCCCTGGTGCGCGTTCATTCCGAATGCCTGACCGGCGACGTGTTTGCTTCCCGCCGTTGCGACTGCGGGTCCCAGCTGCATGCCGCCCTGCGTCAAATCGCCGCCAACGGGACGGGAGCCCTTCTCTACATGCGCCAGGAAGGCCGCGGCATCGGCCTGGCCGCCAAAATCCGGGCCTACGCCCTCCAGGAGCAGGGCCGGGACACCGTCGAGGCCAACCACGATCTCGGGTTTGCCGCCGATCTGCGCGATTACGGCGTCGGTGCCCAGATGCTGCTGGACCTCGGTATCCGGCGCATGCGTCTGCTGACCAACAACCCCCGCAAGATCGTCGGGTTGCAGGGGTACGGCATCGAAATCGTGGAACGCATGCCCATCTCCTTCCCTCCCACCCCGCACAACGCCCGCTATTTGAAAACCAAAAAGGACAAACTGGGTCACCTGCTGTGATCCGGAAAGGACACCATGAACTGCAAGGAAACCAGCGGACAGCTCCAGGCCAAGGGGCTTCGTTTCGGCCTCGTCGTCAGCCGCCACAATGATCTGTTCACCGGGCAGCTCTTGAAAGGCGCGCTCGACTGCCTGGCCCGGCACGGAGCGAACGAACAGGACATCGAAATTGTCTGGGTGCCCGGGGCCTATGAACAGCCTCTGGCCATTCAACGGATCGCCAAGCGCGGAAACTGTGATGCGCTGCTGGCGCTGGGCGCCGTGATCCAGGGCGCCACGCCCCACGCCGGGCTCATCAATTCCCAGGTCGCCCGCGCCCTGGTCCAGATCAGCCTCGACACGGGCCTGCCCGTCGTGGACGGCATCGTGGCCGCCGACAACCTTGACCAGGCCATCGAGCGCTGCGGCAGCAAGGCCGGCAACCGCGGCTGGACCGCTGCCCAGACCGCCATCGAAATGGCTTCCCTGATGAAGGTTCTCGGCTAGCCCTCTGCCGAAACGGGGCAAGACATCGGCCGCCCGGCCCGGCAACCGGACGGTTGACAGTCCCCCCTCCACCCGCCACGATGCTCTTGTGACCTTGACTCTGTTGGCCATGACATCCGTCTTTTCTCCCCTGAAAGGAGGCCCCCATGGGACTTCGCCATGACGCCCGCGAATGGGCCCTGCAGTTCCTCTTCCAATCCGAATTCAACCGCGCCGAATCCCTGGACGAGGGATTTCAGCTGTTCTGGCACCATCAGGAATCGGATCCGGCCCCCGGCCCCCGGCCTCCGGCGGAAACCCCGTCCCGTCCTGACGCCAAAGGCCAGACCAAGGCCAGGCAGTTCGCAGAAGAACTCGTCCGCGGCGTCATTGCCCACCACCCCGAGATCGACGCGCTGCTCGCCCGGCACGCCGAGAACTGGGGTATTGACCGGATGGGAAACGTGGATCGCAATGCCATGCGCATCGCCGTCTATGAAATGCTCTATCGCGATGACATCCCGCCGGTCGTCTCCATCAACGAAGCCGTCGAGCTGGCCAAGGCCTACAGTTCCGCCGAATCCGGCAAGTTCGTCAACGGCATCCTGGACCGGATCCGCAAAGATCTAAACCGGCCGGCCCGCTCCCCCAATCCCCCGCCGCAGGCAGAGAACGACGGATGAACTGGCTCCTAGGCCTCCGCAAAACCCGGGCGCGTTTCGCCGATGCCCTGCGCGATGCCCTGACCTCGCCCCGGCCCGACGACGCCACGATCGAGGAACTCTCCGATCTGCTGGTGACGGCGGACGTGCCCCTGCGGCTCGTGCAGACCATCACCCGGGAACTGGAACAGGCGGCCACCCGGAGGGAACCCGTTCGCGACACCTTCCGCCGCGTGCTGCTCAATGCCATCGGGCCCGCCCCGGCGCTGGACTGGGCCGCTCTGCCCTCGCCCACCGTGATTCTGCTGGTGGGCATCAACGGCTCCGGCAAAACCACGACTGCCGCCAAGCTAGCTCATCAGGCCCGGCGGGCCGGCCGAAAGCCCCTGCTGGGCGCCGCCGACACCTGGCGCGCCGCCGGCTCCCGCCAGCTCGGCATCTGGGCCGAGCGGATCGGCTGCGAATCCGTGATCGGCGCCACCGGCGGCGATGCCGCCGCCGTCGCCTACGACGCCCTGGATGCCGCGCTGGCCCGCGGGTGCGATATCGTCCTGCTGGATACCGCCGGCCGCATGCACACCCGCGAACCCCTGATGCGCGAATTGCAGAAGGTTCGCGCCGCCATGGACAAGCGCCTGCCCGGCGCGCCCCATCATACCTGGATCGTGCTGGATGCCATGCTCGGACAGAATGCCGTGATCCAGGCCCGGCAGTTTCATGACATCACCCCCCTGACCGGAGTCATCGCCACCAAGTTGGACGGCAGTTCGAAAGGCGGCTTCCTTTTCGCCGTGCGCCAGGAACTGGATCTGCCCATCCTTTTCGCCGGCCTGGGAGAAGGAGAAAACGACCTGGCCCCCTTTGATCCCGCGGGGTATGTGGAAGCCCTGCTGGCCACCGGAGACACCGCATGACCTCCCGTAGGCTTCCCGCCGATTTGAAATGGATGCGACAGGCCCTGGCCCTGGCCCGGCGCGGCGAAGGACAAACGCGGCCCAACCCGCCCGTGGGAGCCGTCCTTGTGAAAAACGGATACCGGATCGGCCAGGGCTGGCACCGGCGTGCCGGAGGTCCCCACGCCGAAATCTATGCCCTGCGGCAGGCCGGAGACCAAGCGCGCGGCGCCACGCTGTATGTCACCCTGGAACCCTGTTCAACCCATGGCCGCACCCCCCCCTGCGTGGAATCCATCCTTCAAGCCGGCATCCGACGGGTCGTTGTAGCGGCCATTGACCCGAACCCATCGCATGCCGGGCGCGGCATCCGTCTGCTGCGCGGGCATGGCGTTGAAGTGGAGACCGGCATCGGTGCCGAAGAAGCGGCCCGTTTAATAGCTCCTTTCGCCTGCCTGATGCGCAACCGCCGTCCGTGGTTCACACTCAAGCTCGGACTGTCCCTCGACGGCCGAATCGCCGACCATACCCATTCGTCGCGCTGGATCACCGGCCCGGAAGCCCGCAAAACCGTTCAATCCATGCGCCGCGTCTCCGATGCCATCCTGATCGGCGCCGGCACTCTTCGCCATGACAATCCGTCGCTCTGGCCCCGGCCCGACCGCGGGCGCTCTCCCTGGCGGGTCATTGTGGTCCGAACCGGCGCCTTGCCGCTATCCGCCCAGGTCTTTACCGATGCGCATGCCTCCCGCACCATCGTGGCCGCCCCTCGGGGCTGGGTGCCCGCCACGGCCCGAGCGCTTCGGCGCAAGGGCATCACCGTATGGGAACTGCCTTGTAAGCGATTTCTGCCGGCCCTGGCAGAGCACCTTGGAGAGTTGGGCATCCTGCGCGTCCTGTGCGAAGGCGGCGGCATTCTCGCCGGCGAATTGGTCCGGGCCCGGCTGGCGGACGAACTCTGCGTCTTTCTGGCCCCCATGCTCCTTGGCGGACCGGTGGGCGCCATGGGCAACACCCAATGGCGCCTGGCCCGGGCGCCCCGATTCCAACTGGCGGAATCGAATTCCATCGGCCACGATATCTTCCTGCGGTTTGAGCCGGCGGAACCGGCCGGCCCGGCGGGAACGCCACGCCCCGGCAAACCAGGAAAGACGCAGTAGCCATGTTTACGGGTCTGGTTCAACAGGTTGGCCGTTTGAAGACTGTTTCCTTCCAGGGCGAGGCCGGCCGGCTGGCGATCTCGGCCCGATTCGATGCCCCCCTTCAAACCGGTGAAAGCATTGCCGTCAACGGGGTCTGCCTCACCCTGGTCGGGCAGCAGGGGGCAGCCCTTTTGTTCGATGTGTTGAAGGAGACCTTTGACAAAACGGCGCTGCGCGACAAGGCTCCGGGCGCTCCGCTCAATCTGGAACGGGCTCTCGCCATGGGCGAGCCCTTGGGCGGGCACCTCGTCAGCGGCCATGTGGACGGGACCGGAACCGTAATGAAAATCGAGCCGGCGGGACGCGACAGGATTCTCCGGCTCGCGGCTCCCGCCCTGCTCTCCGACATGGTCGCCAAGGGTTCCGTGGCGGTGGATGGAGTCAGCCTGACCTTGGCGGATCTGAACGACCGCGCCGGCACATTGGCCGTCCATGTCATTCCCCATACCTGGACCCAGACCGCGCTGGCTTCGCTGCAGACCGGCAACCGCGTCAATCTGGAAACCGACCTGATCGGCAAATATGTGCGGGCGTCTCTCGGCCATGCGCATTCGCCGGCGCCCGTCACGTGGGAGGCCCTGACCCGCGCGGGGTTTCTCGACTGACCCGGCCCGGACGAACCGCCCCTTACCGAAAACCGTCAATCCGCAAAGGCATAGCGCACGATGCAGCGCAAGGCGCTGAATCCGTCTTTCCAGCCGATTTTCTTGCCTTCGTCATAATCCCGCCCGTAGTAGGAAATGGGCACTTCGTAGATCCGGCATTTGCGGCGGGCCACCTTGGCCGTGATTTCCACCTCAAAGCCGAACCGGTCCTCCCGCAGCGAAACCCCCTGGATGATCTCGCGCTTGAACACCTTGTAGCAGACCTCCATGTCCGTCAGGTTGAGGTTGGTGGTCATGTTGGACAGCGTGGTCAGGAGTTTGTTGCCCAGGTAATGCCAGTAGAACACGACGCGATGCGCCCCTCCGCCCAGGAACCGAGAGCCATAAACGACATCGGCGTGCCCATCCAGGATGGGAGCCAGCAGACGGGTGTACTCGCGGGGGTCGTATTCGAGATCAGCGTCCTGGATCAGGACGATGTCGCCCGTGGCGGCGGCAAAACCCGTCCGCAGGGCCGCCCCCTTGCCCCGGTTCATCTCGTGAAGCAGCACCTTCACATCCGGCAAGGCCTTGGCCATCTCCTGCAGCACCTCGCGGGTTCCGTCGCGGGAGCAGTCGTCCACCAGCAGGAGTTCCTTGTCCATGCCGATGTCCACCGAACGGACCAGATCCACGATCTGGCGGATGGTGGACGCTTCATTGTATACCGGAATCACGATGGATAGTTTTTTCACGGC
>CAZHSS010000010.1:19107-19447 GCA_964535205.1 uncultured Verrucomicrobiota bacterium | reverse complement strand
CACGGCGATCTTGCCGATGTCGTGCAGCAGGGCGCCGGTTTCGATGGTCTGGATTTCCTCGGGCATGGCGCCCATTTCGCGGGCGAGGACGATGGCGAGCCGCGCCACCCGCCGGCTGTGTTCGCCGGTTTTCTGCTCGCGGGCATCGAGGATGTCGGTGATGGCCTCCAGGGTGAACTGGTAGGTATCGCTGATGTTGTCCAGGGCGCGGGACAGCGCGGCGTTCTTTTCGCGGACCATGTCTTCGAGATGCATCTGGTACCGGCGGTTCTCCAGCAGAATGCGGCGGTATTTGATGGCGCGATCCAGAACGGCGCCGAGCTGTCCGGGGGAGATGGGT
>CAZHSS010000010.1:479-19097 GCA_964535205.1 uncultured Verrucomicrobiota bacterium | reverse complement strand
TTTCTGGACGAAATCAAACGCCCCCAGGCGCATGGCTTCCACGGCGCTGTCCAGGGTGGCGGCGCCCGTGATGATCACCCCGACGGCGGAGTCGTCGATGTCCCGCAGCGCCTTGAGCACGTCCAGTCCGCTTTGTCCGCCCAGGCCCAGATCCACCAGCGCCACGTCAATCAGGCCCTGCGCCTGATGCATGATGTCGATGGCCTCGGGGCCGGCATGGGCGGTGAGGACGCTGTACTCCTTGCGAAGCAGGATTTTTTCGAAGGTGGCGCACAGGTCCAGGTCGTCGTCGGCCAGCAGCACGGTGCGGCGGGAGTCCGCCTGTCCGGCCGGGGCGGCGGCCGCGGCCAGGCCCCCGGTGTCGCCGATGGAGTCCGGCAGGTCGTCGGAGAAGCAGATGCGGTTGCGTCCGGTCTGTTTGGCGCGGTAGAGGGCGCGATCGGCCAGGATCAGAAACCGGTCGGGAGTGGGTTCGGAGTTGGACGGGATATGGCAGACGCCGACGGAGATCGTCACATGCAGGTCATAGGTGCCCTTGCAGATCCGCGTTGTGCGGAAATTCTCCAGCATGCGTTCGGCGATCAGACGGGTCTCCGTGGTCGTGGAGCACGGCAGAAGGATCACCATTTCGTCGCCGCCGTAATATCGGCAGACCGCATCGGAATCGCGGACGCTGGCCTGCATCAGTCGGGCGCATTCCTTGAGCACCTGGTCGCCGACGAAATGGCCGAAGGAATCGTTGATGGCTTTGAAATGGTCGACATCCACGATCAGCAGGCCCAGGGGAAACGCCTGGCCGGAGTCCAGGGTCCAGATTCGGCGGAGTTCTTCGTCGAATCCGCGCCGGTTCAGCAGGCCGGTCAGAGGATCCCGGTAGGCCAGTTCCTTGAGTTGCTCGGCCAGCGCCTTGAAATCAACCGAGGATTCCGCGCCATCGGTTTTTCGTCTTTGCTCCGCATTCAACATGGGAACGCAACCTCCTTGGGAAACCAGGCCGTCGGGTCAACCTCCCGCTCGCAAGCGACATGGTATCCGTGGTGGGAAATATGAACCCAATCGGGAATTCGTCAAGACGCGAATTTATGGAACTCCCTTTTCCGCAACAAGATCCCTCATGCATTCCGCTACCTGCCTGCTGGTTTCCGCCATCGCCGCCTGCCATGCGGCGCCAGTCCTGACCCGGGTTCCGCCATGACGTCACAATGCCACAAGGCACGATATTCATCTTTTGCCCCAAGGACCTAATCTGATGTTCACAGAAATGAAAGCGAAGTGCAACAGTTCGGCGGTGAAGCGGGTGCTTTCTCCCCGCGCAGTGGAGATCGGGGCGGGCTTCGTCCTACAGAAAATGCAGATGCGCCGCGCGGGCCAACGCAATTTGAAGGAGACGGAGGCCGTGGCCGACAAAGAGTGTGAACGATGGCCGGATTCTGTGGATTGCCTGCCGCATCGGGGGGCGCTTCCACTAAGACAGGCCGTCAGGAGGGCGGGTCATGTGGACGATTGAAGAGTTGCTGGAGAAGGTGTCTTCGTCCGGCGGATCGGATCTGATTCTGACGCCCGGCGCGCCGCCCCAGATCAAAATTCTGGGGCAGTTGCATGCGGTGGACGACAAGCCGTTGACGGCCCGGGAAACGGAATCCCTCTCGCTTTCCGTCCTGAACGACTACCAGAAGAATCAGCTGGTGCAGAATCGGAGCGTGGATCTGTCGCGGGGTTTCTCCGGAATGAACCGGTTTCGATTCAATGTATTTCGCCAGCGGGGGGCGTTGGCGCTGGTGGCGCGGCTGATTCCCAGCCGGATTCCCTCGTTTTCGGAACTGGGGCTGCCGCCGATCGTGCAGGAGTTCGCCATGCAGCCGCACGGCCTGGTCCTGGTGACCGGTCCGGCCGGCAGCGGGAAGTCCACGACGCTGGCGGCCATGATCGAGCACATCAATTCCCACCGATCCGCGCACATCATCTGCCTGGAGGATCCAATCGAATATCTGCATGCGCACAAGCGCAGTCTTATCGAGCAGCGGGAGATCTACGAAGACGCGCCGTCGTTCGCGCACGCCTTGCAGGCCGTGTTCCGGCAGTCGCCGGACGTGATCATGGTGGGGGAAATGCGCGATCTGGAAACCATGCAGCTGGCGCTGACGCTGGCCGAAACCGGGCATCTGATCCTGGGCACGTTGCACACCCAGGACACCACCCACGCCATCAACCGCATCGTGGATATTTTTCCGCCGAGCCATCAGCAGCAGGTGTACACGCAGCTGTCCATGGTGCTGGCGGGCATCCTGTCACAGGCCCTGCTGATGACCGCCGATCAGTCCCGCCGGGTGCTGGCCTGCGAAGTGCTCCATGTCAACAGCGCCATCGGCAACCTGATCCGTGAGCGCCAGCTTCAGCAGGTTTATTCCGTGATCCAGACCGGCAAATCGGAAGGGATGATGACGATGAACGAGTCCCTGCGGCGGCTGGTGGCGGAAGGAAAGATTGATCAGGACACGGCCCTGGAACGGTCGCCCCGGCCGCGGGAACTGGCCCGCATGCTGGGCGTGGCCAGCCGGGAAGACGTCTTTCCCTCGTCCGGGGCGGCCGTTGAACCCGGGGCGGGCAGCTGGAGAATCCGCGGAGGCGAAGAATGAAGACGAAACCACAAGCGGGAGCGGGGATGCGGTGGGCGTGGAGCCTGGGGCTGGCCCTGGCGTGGGCGTGTGCCACCGTTGCCTGGGCAATGGATCCGAACGAGCCGGTGATGCAAGAGACGCCGGCCGGCAAGGCGGAAACACGCGTATCGCGGCGGGAGCACGACGCGGCACTGGCGCGGACGGCCGCCCTGGAGGTCCGACTGGCCAAGCTGAACACCGAAAAAGAAAAGGCCGTCCGCGACTGGGTGGACACCTGGAAGCAGCTGAAGCAGACGCGGGAAGAAACCATCCATCTGCGCAAGGAACTGGAAGGGCTTTCCGGCGTCTCCGCGCGCCTGCGCGAAACGCAACGCCAGCGGGATGAGGCGAAAACGGAGATGGCAGAAATCCGGCGCCAGCTGGCGGATGTCCGGCTGCGTCTCGCCGAGCAGAAGACCCGGGCCGATTCGGATACGGCCGAGTTCGCCCGGAAGCTGACGGAGGCTCAAACCCGGGCCGCCCAGGCCGCCCGCCGCGCCGAGGCGGAAGGAGGCAGGCAGAAGCAGCTCCATCAGGAGACGATTCAGAAGCTGGCGCAGGAACAAATCCGGGCGCGCGATCTTCAGGCCCGGCTGGACGAGGTGCTGGCGGAGCATCAGCGTCGGGAAAAGGCATTGGCGGCGGAGAGCCGGCAGGTGCAGGCCGAACGGGATGATCTGCGCCAGCAGGCGGAAAACTGGACAAAATCCCTGGCGGCGAGCCGGCAGGAAACAAAGACCGCGCAAGAAGAAGTGGAGCGGTGGAAGAAAGAAACGGAAAAGAGTACAGCGGCCGGACAGGCCTCTCGCCGTGAGCTGGAAGCGAAAACCGCCGAACTGGCGGAAACGCAATCCCGGTTGCAGGACGCCCTGCGGCAGGCGGACGGGCAGAAACAGGCCTGGCAGGAGGAGGAGAAGCGGCTCCGCCGGCAGTGGCGGGAGGAGGAGCGTATTCGGCAGGGCCGGGCGTTGCGGGAGCAATTGGGCGGCGAAAACAATGCGGCGCTGGCGGGTTCCCTGAACGATGCCGGACTGGTTTTATTCGCAGAAGGGCGGATGGAAGAGGCGGAAGGTCTTTTTCGCCGGGCGCTGGGGATCCTGGACCGGATCGCCTTTCGTCCCCATGCCGCGGCCGGCACCCTGCTGCAGCACCTGGGGGATACCGCGTGGGGACGGGGCGATCTCGATGCCGCGATCGCCCGGTATGAAGAGGCCGCGGGGCAATTCGCCGGAGCCCTGGGGGAGGATCATCCCCGGCGCGCCGCCGCGCTGAACAGCTGGGCCAGCGCATTGAATGAACGGGGGCGTTCGGAGGAAGCCGAAGAACTCTACCGGGCGTCCATCCGGATCTACGATCGTCATGCCGCGCAACAGCCGGGAGACCTGGCCGTGCCTCTGCACAACCTGGGCGTGCTGCTGCTGGAACAGGGACGGATCGAAGAAGCCGACACCTGCCTGAGGCGGGCCGTTCAGCTGGTTGCCGGAAATGCCGGCGGCGCCCGGGCCCCGATGGTGATGCGCACCATGGCGCGCTGCTGCCAGGCCGCCGGCGACCTGGAGGCGGCGGCGCAATTTGAGGAAGAAGCCAGCCAGCTCGCTCTGCGGGCCTGGCCGGATTGAACGGGAAACGGCGAACGGACGACAGTCAGGAGGCGGGCATGAGCAAGGATTCCTCTTCCGGAGTGCCGGGCGAGCCCATCGGGCGCGACGTGCTGGGCGTGCATCTGGATGTGGACTCGCTGCGGATGGTCCTGGTGCGGCGGGGACGCATTCTGCGCTGGCAATGCATTCCCTACCCGGACGGAATGCGTCCGGACACGGAAGACTTTCCCGCGTTCCTGAAGACCCATCTGGATCCGATGCAGCCGGTGTTTCGCCGGGCGGCGCTCTGGGTGGTGGGGCCCCTGCCCAGCCTGCAGGTTCGTTTTCTGTCGCTGCCGAGAGCCCGGCCCCGGCAGCTGGCCAACCTGGTGTACTGGACGTTTCGCAAGGAAATCCCGTTTGACGCCGCGCAAACCGTATTCGACTTCGACGTGGAGGGGGAGGTGGCCGCCGGCACCACGGCCAAGCGGGTGGAAGCCACGGCCTGTACCGTGGCCCGGGCGGATCTCGAAGCGCTGGTTGGTCCCTTCGAGCAGGCCGGCCATGCGGTGGACGGCGTGGTGATCCCGTCGTTTGCCCTGCGCAATCTGTTCCGGGTTCATCTGCCGGCATCGGCCGGTCCGGTGCTGGGGTTGAATGTGGGGCCGGATGCATCGGCCCTGCTGTTTTTCAAGGGCCGTCAGGTGGTGGCGCACCGGGTGTTCAAGACGGGCATGAACGTCATGCTGGATGTGCTGCGGGACCGGCATCCGGATTTGTCGTCCGCGGCCGCCTATCGGACAATCAAGGACGCCTTGAATACGGCCGGGACCGCCGAGGCATCCGGCGGCGAAGCCGCCCAGGTCGCCAGCACCGTGCATATTGCGTTTGGCCGTCTGGTGCAGCAGGTGGAGCGCTCGATGTCCGCCTATCTGGTCGGCCGGAGCGAAGAGGAAATCCAGGCCGTGCACGTGGCCGGCTGCATGGCGGGGCTTCCGGGACTGGTGACGGAACTGGGATCCCGGCTGGGATTGTCCAGTCAGCCGCTGGATCTGTTTGATCCGGGGCGCCTGGACGACAAGACGCCGCCCGTGTCCGGCCCGGAAGAAGCCGGCATGATGGCCATGGCGCTGGGCGCCGCGCTGTCGGAGCCGGCACGCACGCCGAATTTGCTGCATACGCATGACAAGCGGACGCGGGAAACCCGGCGAAAGGGCTGGCGGCTGGTCCTGGCCGCTTGCGGAATGCTGGGGCTGGCGCTGCTGCTGGGGGCCGGCGGGGGAATTCGTCAGCACAACCGGGTGCTCCGGCGGGAACTGGAAGCTTGCCGGACGCGGGCCCACGCCTACGCCCCCGGGCCCGATCGCGCGATGATCGAAGCCATGACCGTTCAGGCCGTCCGAAACCAGCAGGATTTACGGGTGATGGCTGGCCGCGCTCTGCCTCTGGCTGCCTTGAATCAGGTGGCGCTGGCCACGCCGGAGGATATCCGCCTGACCGCAGTGGTGCTGGAGCGGGAGATTTCGGCGGTCAAGCCCGGGAAGGGGGCCCGTCCGGCCGCCGCTGCCATGCCGGAGGTGTCCATCCGGCTGGACGGGATGGTCCGCGGACCGGCCGGAGGCCAGGAATCGAAACTGGCGGCCTACATGCTGCGGCTGGAGGACGCCGGCTTGTTCCGCCAGGCGGAGCTGAAGCGGTCCAACGAAGGCATGGAGGCGGGCGAGGCGGTTTTGTTGTTTGAACTGGCGATGAAAATGGATGACATCGCCGGCCCGGCGGCCCCCGCGCCGGCGGACGGGAAAGGAGCTGCGCCATGACCATGCGTTTTCGCCGCCGCGGACATGGAATGATCCCGCTGCTGGTTGCGCTGGTGTTGCTGGCGCTGCTGGCGGCGGCGGGGGCCGGCCTGTACCGGCCGGTGCGGGAGTGGGCCCGTCTGCGCCGAGACCTGGCCGCGGCCCGGACCCGCCTGGACGATCTGAAGGTACTCTATCCGCTCTATGCGGAGCTGGCGGCCCTCGACGGCCCGGCCCAGTGGCCGAATCTGAAGGCGCCGCCTCCCCGGCGGCTGGCCGGCCCGGAAGTCACCGCCATTCCCGAGCGCTTTGTGGAAATCGCCGGACGCTGCGGGATGGAACTCGGCGCCGTGAGCCCGCAGGTCCAGTCGGACGAAACCGGGCGCCGATTCCTGCGGGTGGAGGTTCGGCTTTCCGGGCCCTATGTTTCGCTGCAGCCGCTGTTGAGGGAACTGGTGCGGATGCCGGAGATGGAGCGGCTCGACAAGCTGGAAATCCGCCGCGAGAGCCTGAACGAGGAATACGGCATTTGGGCCCGCCTGGCCCTGGAGGAGGGAACGCCATGAATCCGTTCAACAGCAGGAGGGCCGCGCCATGACCACACGGGAACGCATCCTGATCGCGGCGATGGCCGGCGCCGCCGTATGGGGCGGGTCCACCCTCGGACTCGATGCGGTCCGCCGCCATCACAGCGGCCGGACCGCCCTGCTGCGGCAGGCCGAAATCCAGGCCTTCGCGGACGCCCACCACGAGAAAGCGCGGATGCTGCGCCTGAGCGACGGCGAACGGCAGGTGCTGGACCAGGCCGCCGCCGACTGGGCTCCCAGCCCCTTCATTGACCGCGCCTCCCTGGCCACGGCCGTGGAGGTTCCGGTCGAGCAGTTTGCCTATACCGGTTTCATTCAGGCCGGCGACCGGCGGTTCGCCATCGTGAACGGCCGCGAGTATCGCGTGGAAGAGCCGGTGGCCCAGACCGATTTCCGGGTGGAAGCGATTCACGCCGACCATGTGGTGCTCGTCTCCGCCAGCGGAGGGCGCCGCCTGACCATTGCGATGCAAGCCCAGAAGGAAAAGAGGAACCCGAAATGAACACACCAAGCCGTTTGCGCATGATCGGGATCAGAGCCGGCGCCGTTCTGCTGGCGCTGGCCGCCCTGCCGGCCGGATGCACCACTCCGCAAGGCTCCACGGCTGTTCACAAGGAGCCAAGGCTGACGGATTGGACCCGCGCCCCGGAGCCGTCCGGCGCGGCCGCGCCGGGATCCGCCGTCCTGCCGCCCGCCTTGACGGAGGCGCCGATGTCCATGCCCCCGCCGCCACGGGCGGCGCCGGAGCGGGAACTGCCTACGCTGCGGATCGGCGATCTGGAGCTGGCGGGCGACGCCGATGTCGCCACGGTCCTGCGGGCCATGGCCAAGGCGGCCAACGTCAACCTGCTGATCAGCCCGGAGGTGGAAGGGCGGGTCAGCTTCGCCTTCCAGGACGTGCCCTGGGACCAGGCGTTCCGCAGCGTGATCATTTCAGCCGGCCTGGCCTACGCCTGGGAGGGGGAAATTCTCCGGGTCATGACGCTGGAGGACATGAAGCGCAGCCTGGACATGGAAACGGTGCTCAAGCAGCGCGAAGACGTGAAAGCGGAAAAGCGGCGGGTGGAGCCGATGCTGATCCAGGTGATTCCCATCCGCTATTCCAAGGCCCGCAGCGTGGGCGCGACGGTCCGGTCGCTGATGGCCGCGCCGGAGAAGCCGGGGACCGCGGCGGACAGCGCCCAGCGGACAAGTGTCTCCGTGGACGAGGAGAACAACGCGATCATCGTGCACGCCATCCGCGAAGAGGTCGCCAAGGCGCTGGCGCTGGTGGAGCAGCTCGACCGGGCCAAGGCGCAGGTGCACATCGAAGCCCGCATCGTCGAAGCCACGCGCGACACCGCCCGGCAGCTGGGCGTGCAGTGGGGGCTCCAGTCGGCGCAGATGCAGGGCGGCCGCCTGATCACGACCGGCGGCCGGGGCGTCACCGATGCCGGCTACAATTCCGATTTTCCTTCGCAGTTTGCGCAGGGGGTCGGCCGTCCGGTGGGCCTGACGCTGGGCCTGGTGTCGGAACGGATCGGCGGCAGCGAACTGCTGAACATGCAGCTGACTGCGCTGCAGAGCAAAGGCAACATCCGAATCCTCTCCAGCCCGTCCATCACCACCCTGGACAACGAGCCGGCGATCATCAAAAGCGGGGAGGAACGCGCCTATCGCGAGACCTCGGGCACCGGGAACGACCTGGATGTGTCGGTGGAATGGAAAGAGGCCGTCCTGGAGCTGAATGTGATTCCCCACGTGGTGGACGGGGAGATCCTGCGGATCGAGATCAAGGCCAAGAAAGAGTCGTTCGACGACACCAAGCCGCAATCCAGCGGAGAGTATCCCATCAACAAGAAGGAAGCCTCCACCACGGTGCTGCTGCGCAACGGCGAAACCGTGGTGATCGGCGGGCTTTCCCTGGAAAGCGACAGCGATACCCGCAGCGGCATTCCCGTGCTGATGGATCTGCCGGGAGTCGGTGCGCTGTTCCGGAACCGGGACCAGCGCCGGAAGTTCGACGAAACCCTGATCTTCATTACGCCCAGGATCCTTGCGGGCGGCCGCTAGGGGGCGGCGGGAGGAGGAGGCGGGCATGCCGGTACTGGCGAGACCCAAACTGGGACAGCTGCTGACGGATGCCGGCCTGCTGACGCCCGGGCAGCTGGCCGAAGCCATCCAATCGGCCGCCGCCGGACGGGTGCGGCTCGGCGAGCATTTGTGCGCGCGGGGGCTGATCCGCGAAGACCAGCTGGTGGGCGTGCTGAGCTGCCAGCTCCGGCTGGGGCGCTACGATCCCGAGGCCTATCCCATGGACATGTCGCTGGCCCGCCTGATCCCGGCCGACCAGGCCCAGCGCCTGCAGGTCGTTCCCCTGCGGTGCCGGAACGGCGTGCTGGAACTGGGCATGAGCGACCCCACCGATCTGGACGCGCTGGATGCGGTCGAGCAGCTGACCGGCCGGGAAGTCGTGCCCGTGGTGTGCACGGACCGGGAAATCAACCAGCTGACCAACGGCCTGTACGGCAGCTTTGCCGGCATGGGCGACGTGGCGGCCACCGCGCGGGAAACCGAGGACGGCGCGGCGGCCCTGCCCAGCATGGCCGAGGATGTGGAGGTCGGATCGCTCAAGAACATGGCCGAAGGCGCGCCGGTCATCCGCATGGTGAACTGGATCCTGGCCCAGGCGGCGCGGGAAGGCGCCAGCGACATCCACATCAGTCCCGAAGCCGGCCACGTACAGCTGCGCTTCCGGATTGACGGCCGGCTCCGCGAAGTGCCGGCGCCGCCCAAGGCCCTGCATCTGCCCATCGTCTCCCGCATCAAGATCCTGTCGCGGATGGATATCGCCACCTCGCGCCTTCCGCAGGACGGCCGTTTCACCGTCCGGCTCGACAACCGCGAAATCAACATCCGCGTGTCCACCATTCCGACGGTGCACGGCGAAAACGTGGTGCTGCGCCTGCTGGACATGGGCGCGTTCAATTACTCCCTGGACGACCTGGGCATGTCGGCGGACGACCGCGACCAGCTGGCCGGCGTCATTCGGGCGCCCTACGGCATGATCCTGAGCACCGGCCCGACCGGAAGCGGCAAATCCACCACCCTCTACGCCATGTTGCGGGAGATCAACCATCCGGACATCAACATCATCACGGTGGAGGATCCGGTGGAGTACCGGGTGCCGAAAATCCGGCAGATCCAGCTGAACACCCGCGCCGGCATGACCTTTGCCTCCGGCCTGCGCGCCATCCTGCGCCAGGACCCCGACGTCATCATGATCGGCGAAATCCGCGATGCCGAAACCGCGCGCATCGCGACGCAGGCCGCGCTGACCGGGCACCGCGTGCTGAGCACGGTGCACACCAACGATGCGGCCGGGGCCATCACCCGGATGGTGGACATGGGCATCGAACCGTTCCTGGTGTCCTCCATTCTGCTGGTGTCCTTCGCCCAGCGCCTCGTGCGCAAGGTGTGCCCGCACTGCGGAGTCGAAATCGACGCCGGTCGCCCGGCCCGCGCGTTCTGGGACATACCGGATGCCGAGGAATTCCGGGTCAAACAGGCCCGGGGATGCGCCCGCTGCCAGCAGACCGGCTACCAGGGCCGCACGGGCATTTTCGAGGTGCTGCGGGTGGACGATCCCATCCGCGAAATGATCGCGCGCCGCGCGACCACGCTGGAAATCAACCAGGCGGCCCGCGCGGCGGGACGCCTGCGCAGCCTGAAGGATGACGCCCTGGCGAAGCTGCGGTCGGGCCTGACCACGCTGGAAGAGGCCATGGGCGTGGTGAACGGATAGGGAAGGATCGGTGGCGAATGAGCAGGTACCGTTATGAAGCCGTGACCGCGGCCGGCAAGCCGGTCTCGGGACGGATCGACGCCGAAACCATGGATCACGCCAACGACCTGCTGGGGGCGCGCGGGCTGGCCCCGGTATCCCTCCGGGAAGACGCCTCCGGGGCGGGACGCGGACGCTGGCAGCGTCTGGCGCTGAAGTGGAACCCTGTTCATCCCGAAGAACTGATTCTGTTCACCAAGCAGCTCAGCACCATGCTGAAGGCCGGCATCCCCGTCCTGCGGGTCGTGGAAATCCTGGAAAGCCAGTCGGAGAATCCCCGCCTGAAGGAGCTGTGCCGCCAGATCGGTTTGGACATCCGCGGCGGTTCCACGCTGTCCGCCGCCATGCGACGCCATCCGGACGTGTTTGCCCGCCTCTATGTCAGCATGGTCCAGGCCGGGGAGTCCAGCGGGTCCCTGCCGATCATTCTCCAGCGCCTGATCTACATCATCAGTCACGAGCACCAGGTCCGGACCGAAATCCGCTCCGTGCTGCAATATCCCCTGATCGTGCTGGTGTCGCTGATCGCGGCCTTCGTCGGGCTGATCACGTTCATTATTCCGAAATTTGCCGGGGTGTACCGGAAGATCCAGGTCGAGCTGCCGTTCCCGACCCGGGCGTGCCTGGTTCTGAGCCGGCTGTTCAACGAACACTGGGCGGCGCTGCTGATCGCGCTGGCGGGGACGGCGGTGCTGGTCTGGGGCGCGTTGCGGACGCCGGCGGGCCGCCTGACCTGGGACCGGCTCAAGCTGCGCATTCCCCTGACCGGCCCGGTGCTTCTCAAGGCCGCCCTGTCGCGCTTTGCCAGCATCTTCTCGATCCTGCAGGCCTCGGGCGTCGGTATTCTCGATTCGCTGCAGATCCTGTCGGGCACCATCGGCAACACGGCCATCAGCCGGGAGCTGGAAGGCGTGCAGGTCCATCTGGAACAGGGGCGTGGCGTGGCGCGGCCGCTGATGGCGGCGCACTACTTCACTCCCATGCTGATCAACATGGTGGCGGTGGGCGAGGAAGCGGGCAATCTCGACGAAATGCTCAAGGAGGTCTCGCTCCATTATGATTCCGAAGTGGAATACGCCACGCGCCGCCTCACCACGGCGATGGGCCCGGTGCTGATTGTCGCCATGGCCGCCCTGGTCGGCTTCTTCGCCCTGGCGGTCTATATGCCGATGTGGGATCTGGCCAAGCTGGCTTCCAAAGCCTCATGACGCGAAGCAAGTCCATCCGATTCCAGTTCTATTTGCTGGCGCCGCTGGTCTTCGCGGGATTCACCGCGCTGGCCGCCCTGCTGACCTACCAGCTGATGCGCTACTCCCCCGTGGTGGGCTCCGGGCAGGCCTGGCCCCTGTGGGGCATGGGCGCGCTGCTGGCCGGGACCGCCTTTTTCTGCGGCTGGCTGTTTCTCTGGCTGGCCCTGCGGCCCGTCGAGCTGTTCCTGCGCGAAACCCGCCCGTATCTGCCGTCTCCTGCGCCCGGCGGCGGCGCCCGCGCCCCCTGCGGCCCTGTGGACCATCCGGCACCGATCGCCTCGACCCTGAACTGGGTGACGGAGGCGCTGGGACGGATGGAAGCGCAGTCGCTGTTCCCGGACATCATCGCGCCGTCGCCGGCCATGCGCGCCATCCTGGGGCTGGTGCTGAAAATCGCGCCGACGGATTCCACGGTGCTGATTCTGGGGGAGAGCGGCACGGGGAAGGAACTGATCGCTCGCAACATTCATTCGCACAGCCGTCGGGCAGACAAGCCGTTCGTCGCCATCAACTGCGCCGGCATCCCGGAAGGCCTGCTGGAAAGCGAATTGTTCGGCCACGAAAAAGGTTCGTTCACCGGAGCCTACGTGCGCAAGATCGGCAAGCTCGAGGCAGCCGACGGCGGCACCGTGTTTCTCGACGAGATCGCCGACATGCCGATGATGACGCAGGCCAAGATCCTGCGGGCGCTGCAGGAGCGCGAGATCGAGCGGGTGGGGGGCGGACCGCCCGTTGCGGTGGATATCCGCATCCTGGCCGCCACCAACAAGGATCTTGCCCGCATGGTGCAGGAGGGCACCTTCCGCGAAGATCTGTTTTTCCGCATCAATGTGTTTTCGCTCCGGTTGCCGGCGTTGCGCGAACGAAGCGAAGACATTCCGCTGATGGCTACCTTCCTGCTGCGGCCACTGCGTCCCGATGCTTCCTTTTCTCCGCAGGCGCTGGCGGCGCTGACGGCCCACGACTGGCCGGGCAATGTCCGGGAACTGAAAAACGTCATCGAAGTGGCGGCGGCGCTGTCCGATGGCGTGATCGGTCCGGAACACCTCAACGGCGGCCTGCGCCTGCCGCCCGAGTGCCAGATGGCCGAATCGCCCGTCTCGGAAGGCCCGACCGGCAATCTCGACCAACGCCTGGCGGCCATCGAAAAGGGAATGATCCTGGAGGCGCTGACCCGGGCCGGGGGCGTGCAGGTGCGCGCCGCCCGCCTGCTGGGGATCAAGGAACGCAGCCTCTGGCACCGCATCGCCAAGCACGGCATTGATGTAGCCACGATCCGGGCGGGGAACGGATCGAGTCCCTCTGTCCCTCAGGAAGTGGAGCCATGAACATCACATTTCGGAGGTCGAATAGGCGTTGTCCGGAGGAAACCCGGGCGGATGGCCGGGCACAAGCGGCCGGGCGTCTCGCTTTCTGGCCGGATTCAGAAGGCCTCCGCAGGATTTCGCCCCCTTCAGTGTTTCTGGCACGGATATTGCACAATTCAAGCGGCGGGCAACGGCCCAGAGGATGTTTGCAAAGGAAACCAAACACAACAAGGAGAGATCCCATGAAAACAAGAACAAGAGAACGCCAGGGCGGCTTCACGCTGATTGAAATCATCGCGGTGCTGGTCATTCTGGCGGTGTTGGCCGCCGTGGCCATTCCGCGCTACATCAGCCTGATCGACGACGCGCGGACGCAGGCGCTGGAAGGCGCGGTGGCCGCGGGCATGTCGCACGTCTCGCTGGCCTACGGACGCCTGTGCCTGCAGAACGGCTCGGAGCCGACGGCAGAGGAAGTGGCGGATGAGGCCACGGCCAGCCCGCCCCAGAGCGCCGACTACACCATCACATTCGCCGAAACGGCCACGGGCGTGGATGTCACCGCCAGCGAAACGGCGGATGCCACGATGACCGTCACGCGCTCATGGATGATGCCCTAGACCGCAGGCGGGGGCGGGAGGGGACAACCCTCCCGCCGCCGCCGACCGCAGGATCGGGAACATGCACCGGCTTGAAAAAGCGGCGGCCTCGGGCTTCACCTTGGTGGAGGTGGTGGCCGTGCTGACAGTCCTGGCCATTCTGGCCGGGACGGTCGCGGCGGCATTGCATGTTCGTCCCTCGGTGTTCGTCGAAGCCGACATGCTCCGGTCCCGCCTGGGCTATGCGCAGGCGCTGGCCATGGCCAACAACACCGCCGAGTGGAGCGTCCAGTTTGACAACAACGCCTACCGTCTGCTGCGGGACGGGGCGGAATCGCCCCTGCCGTGGCCCGGTACGCCCTCGGCCTCCCACGGGCTCCCCGTCGGCATCTCCATTGCGGCGGGCGCCGGTCTGATGGCGATTGACGAATGGGGGACGCCGCCCGCCACCCGCGACATCCGGCTGACGGACGGCAGCCAGAACGCCACGGTGCGGATCACGGAATTTACGGGGCTGGTGCCATGAAGCCGACACGCCCATCCGGGTTCACGCTAATCGAGATCATCGTGGCCATTCTGCTTTCCGCCATTGCGATGGCGGCCCTGCTGCCGATGCTGGACCGCGTCTTTCTGCTGAGCCACGAACCGCGCACCACGCTCCAGAACGGACTGGATCTGCAAGGCGCCATGGACGAGCTGGTGGCCTGGGACTGGGCGCATACCAACCGGCCGGACCTGCTGCATGCGTACCTGCCCGCGGCCGGCGGCTCGTTCATGGACCAGATCGTGGTGGAAAACCGCTTCATTGTCCTGACCAACGGACTGGAATCGCCCCCGGCGGCCCACACCAACCTGCTGAAGGTCACGCTGCAGAACCCGCTGGGCGAAACCGCCACCCGCCTCTTTTCGGTGCCGCCATGAACAGGAAGCCAAACGGATTCACCCTGATCGAAACCATCGCGGTCCTGCTGCTGGTGGCGATTCTGGCGATGTCGGCCTTTGTTTCGCTGCTGCCCATGACGGAGGCCCTGCAGCAGATGCGGGCCAACGCCGCCGCCGCGCAGAAGGCCCGCCTGGCCATGGCCCGCATCTGCCGGGAATTCACCACGATCACGGCGGTGGCCGAAAGCGGACCCGCGTCCATCCGGTATGCGTTTCTTCTTCCGGCGGGCGCCGATGCCTATGTCACCCACCAGCATACCCTGTCGTGGGCCGGCGGGGGGGCTTCCCTGATGCTGCAGGACAACGACGGCGGCCGGGCCGAGGCGCTGTCCGACGATGTGGCGGATTTCCAGCTGACGTATGCCGCCGGCCCCCCCCTGGTGATTCATGTGCGGCTGCAAAGTCAGGCGGGGGGGAACGTGTTCAGCAACCGCGTCGTTCCCCGGAACATTCATCCATGAAACCAAACGCGTCATCGAAAACGGGCTCGGCGCTGGTGATCGTGGTGCTGTCGCTGGTGGCCGCGGGGCTGGTGGGAACGGCCATCCTGGCCATGGCCACCAGTTCGCGCTACGAGCGGGTCCAGTACGGCATCGCCAACCGGGCCTACTACCTCGCCGAGTCGGGCGCTTCCTATGTCCGCGCGCGGGCCCAAATCGAACCGGCCTATCCGCCGGAGGGCGGCCACCCGCCTGTCACCAACACCCTGGCGAACGGCGACCAGTTCGTGGTGTCGGCCTACCGGACCAACATCACCGTGACCACGGTGGAGAACGGGGTGACCTCGACCGTCAGCGCGTTGCACATCCTGGCGCATTCCGTCGGCATCGCCAATCCCGGTTCGGCCATGGAGGCACGCCGGCAGGTCTATTTCGACATGCTCAAGTCCGGGCTGGACCTGACGCCGTTCCAGACCAACCTCACGTTTTTCACCGGCAATCCGGACAAGCCCGACGTGAACAGCGACATGCTGAACATCGAAGGCTTTTCCAAGCTGGAAGTGAAGGACACCGGGCCGTCGCAGGGGATCGCCCTGGCCCCGAAGGTGGACAAGGTGGACGGGGAGGGGCATGTCTCCTTCGACTGGTCCGGCAAGCCCTCGCTGGCCTCGCTCCTCCTCGCCGCCTACGGCGCCCAGAACCAGCTGCTGTCCTACGACGTGCAGATCAAGATGGGCTATTTCCCGAACGTTCCGTCCACGCACTACATGATGGGCCTGTCCTTCCGCCTTCACGAGGACACCGGCCGGACCTACGGGCTGTCGTTCTTCCACTCGGAAACCAACGATTCCCTGAAAGACCTGGAAAAAAACGCGCCCTGGGTGCTGGACCTCGACGCGGCGTTCAGCGCGTTGCGCGGCACCAACACCCACCTGGTGCTGTGGAGCCGGGATGCCGCCGGTTCCACCCTGCGGCTGATCAACCACCGGCGCCTTCCCGAGACCTTCCTGTACCTGAAGAAGGGCGATTGGGAGTTGAAATACTATTCGACGCTGCTGCTGCAGCTGGACGAGGCGTACACGGATGCGTCCGGCACCAACCGGGAAAACCGCATGACGGTGTATCTGGCCGCAACCAACAGCAGCCCCGTCTGGCCGAGCTACCATCCCAGCAACGCGGTGTGGCAGGAAACCACCGCCTGGTTCCCGCCCTCGGACATGGCGCCCGTTGTCTGGGCCGACGGCACTGTCACCAACACGGACTCCCGCATCACCTCCGAAGGGTTTGCCGACAACCCCAATGCCGAATTCGGCATCCATTTGTTCTATGACCGCAATTCAGCCAACGAGAACTTTTTCCGCGATTACGCGATCCGACTGGACAGTACGGGGTCGCCGTATGGCGGCACGGAGATTCAATGGTAGGCACGAACAAGGAGGACGGCATGAACACGAGATGGATTCAGCGGATGGGGGTGGCGGCGGCGCTGGCGGTGTGGATGGGGGCGGGCGCCGGCTGCGAAGAGGCCGAAACGGACACGGGGCTCTCCATTGATCCGCCGTCGGCGGCCATTGCCCCGTACGGCGACGGCGCGGTGTTGCTGAGCGCCTGCCGGGGGTCCTGCTGCGGCGAATGCCTGGGCACGTCCAGCAACATGTCCGACCGCCTGCTGCTGCCGCTGGAATGGAGCGTGCACGATCCCCGGCTCGGGCGTGTCACGCCCGGCGGAGGCTTCACCGCCGTGTACCAGAGCACGGGCGGCGATGGGCAGAACATCGTGTTTGTCCGCGACCAGGGCGGACGCGAAGGCATGGCCGTGATCCAGCAGGCGGAGGTGGAAACGCCCGAGCCGGGCCTGGTGCTGTAGCGCGCCGCCGGAGCCCGCGGCCCATGCCCTCCGAATCCGATCCCGCGCCGGCGCCGGACCTGTACATTGACCGGCTGCTGGCGATTACCGCCGACCGGGGCGCGTCGGACCTGCATATCACCGCGCCGAGCCCGCCCATCCTGCGGATCGAAGGCCGGCTGTGCGTACAGGAGGAACTGGCGCCTCTGACGCCTGCGGCGGTCCGGGATATCTTCCGGCAGATCACCACCCCGGATCAGCAGGCAGCCTTTGAACGGGACCTGGAATTGGACTTTGCCCACAGCCTGCCCGGCAAGGCCCGGTTCCGCGTCAGCGCCATGCTCCAGCGCGGCTCGATGAGCCTGGCCTTCCGCCGGGTGCCGTTTGAGCTGCCGACCCTGGAGGATCTGGGACTGCCGGACATCTGCAAGGAGCTGATCGTCAAGCCGCGCGGACTGATCCTGATCACGGGGGCCGCCGGCAGCGGGAAATCCACCACGCTGGCCGCCATGCTCAACTACCTGAACCATACGCTGGAGCGCAACGTCATCACCATCGAGGACCCCATCGAATTTCTGTTCCGGAATCACCGGTGCGTCATCCGCCAGCGCGAACTGGGCTACGATACCCGGGAGTTTCATTCGGCCCTGATTCATGCCCTGCGCCACGATCCGGACGTCATCGTGATCGGCGAAATGCGCGACCTGCCGACCATCAGCACCGCGATCACGGCGGCGGAAACGGGCCACCTGGTGATCGGTACGCTGCACACCCTGGACGCCGCCCAGTCGGTGGACCGCGTGATTGACCTGTTTCCCGCGGACCAGCAGCATCAGATCCGCCTGCAGTTTTCCCAGGTGGTCCTGGCCGTCCTGTCGCAGATTCTGCTGGCCCGCGTCGGGGGCGGGCGCATCGCCGCGTTTGAAATCATGCTGGCGACGCCGATGATCCGCAAATTCATCCGCGAAGGAAGTACCGGCGAGATCCCGGCGAACCTGGAAATGGGCGCGTCCGAAGGCAAACAGTCACTGGATCAGGCCATGGCCGAACTAGTCCGCCGGGGCCTCGTGGCCCGCGAAGAGGCCCTGCTGGCCAGCAGCCATCCGGCCCACTTGGCCGACCTCCTCGACGCCGGCCCCTGAGCGGGCGGGGGGGGGGGGGGGGGGGGGGGGGGCCTGGCGGAATCCGCTACCCGGCAATCCAACGCCCCGCGATGGCCCTCCGGGCCGGTTTGCGGATACAACTCAACGCATAGGCAAAGAGGAATTTTCCAAGGAGGGAAATGATGAGCGAACCGGCCGTGGAGCGTAGAGGTGCAGGAGGACGTCTCCCGGACGGTGTGGATAGACGGCAGCGCCGCCAGGATCCGTGGCGCAAGGTGTTGAACTGGCTGGCGTATGTCGTCTATCCGCTGCTCATTCTCAATGTGTTCCTGTTCATGGCCGCGGCCAGCGAGGACCAGAAGGGGGCGATGGCGGCGCGGATGGAGGAAAAGCGCGTGGAATCATCCACGGTGCAGATTCCGCAGACGGCCACCGGGCACACCGCCGCCCAGGGGGTCAGCGAATGGGTGCACCTGAACGCGTTTCTTCCGGTCATGGTGGCCGGCGTGGGCATCGGGATCATCGGCATCGTGCTGGACCGCAAACGGTCCCGGCGGCGCTCGGACTACAGCCTGATGACGCCGCTGGTGCTGGTCATCCTGTCCGTGGCCGGACTGTTCGTCTATTTCATCGTCCGCGCCGTTCTGGTCTGACCCGCTGGGTGCCGGCGCCTAGGGGGGGGGGGCGCGGG
>CAZHSS010000010.1:0-469 GCA_964535205.1 uncultured Verrucomicrobiota bacterium | reverse complement strand
TCCGGATTTTCCACGGTGTGGAAAATATTTTTCCATGGCATGGAAAACCCGCCGAAATATTTTCCATGGCGTGGAAAATCCGGATGGGGGGGGCGGCGCATCTGCCAACAGGCGTGACGGTCATCCCGAGCTTGTCGAGGGGTCTCAATCCCGATCCCGCAGGCAAACCGAAGTGGCGAAGCCGAGATGTCCCGGCCCGCCTTCACGCAAGGCATCGGGGGACAGACTCCGCTCGGGATGACACCCGCCTCCTCGCCCGGCAACGCCGGCGGGAGCAACCTGATCAAGATCGAAACCGTGCCATAACCTTGTCCGCCGGACTTATGCTTGTTATAACATCCATAGTATGGAAGTTATAACATCCATAGTATGGTTGTTATAATAACCATACTCTCCGTAAGGCTCTGAGTCCCGAGGGGGCGTAAGACAAATTTCTTCATAGTGGACAGAGTGGACAGGGAGCGGTCAC
>CAZHSS010000009.1:16759-19588 GCA_964535205.1 uncultured Verrucomicrobiota bacterium | reverse complement strand
GAAAAAGATCGTGGTGGGGGGTGCGCGGCGGGCGACGGCCATGGCGGACGGGCTGGACCATATCCCCGAGGACGTGGAGTGGGTGTGCGTGCACGACGCGTCGCGGCCGATGGTGACACCGGCGCAGATTGCCGAGACGGCGAAATGCGCGTGGCGGCACGGGTCAGGCGTGCTGGCGGCGGGAATCGCCGATCCCCTGGCGTCGGCGCGGCGGAACAAGGTCGAGGCGCGGCTGGACGGCGGGGCGTGGGCGGTGCTGTCGCCGCAGACCTACCCGCGCGAGGCGCTGGCCAAGGCCTATCCCAAGACCGCGAAGAGCCGCAGGAATTACGCCGACGATCTGGAGGCGATGATGGCGGCGGGGGTGGAGCCCCGGCTGGTGCCGACAACGGAGGTTTCGCTGCGGATCCAGACCGCAGAAGATCTGGCGCCGGTGCTGGCGCTGATGAAATGACGCGCAGCGCAAAATAAATCGACACCCATCGACGAGGGGCGACCGGGTGACACGGGGCGCTTTAAAACTAAAAATGGCTCCACCCAATGGCGCTTGAAAATGGGGGAGATTGACTTGTCAGGGGGCACGGGACTGTATTATATTCAAATTAAGGCGCATAGCGGGGCGATGGAGTCTCCCGGCTGTCCGTCCGCGCGAGGATGACCAAATGAAATCACGTATTTGCTGTATGGGTCTGGGAGTGTGTCTGGCGCTGACAGGGGCGTTGTCTGCCGGGGCCCAGACCGTATATTATGTCAATGACGACTCCACGACGGGGGACATCTATACGACGATCGAGGGCAACGACGGCAATTCCGGGACGGCGTCCAACGCTCCCAAGCGCACGTTGTCAAGCGTACTGACCAATGCCATGGCGCCGGGGGATGTCATCTACATCGATACGGGAAGCTATACCAACAATGAGCTGATCAGCGCCGTCGTGAACGGAGTGGAGGGGAATCCCATCCGGATCCAGGGGAGCAGCAACCTGGCGGCCGGAGGGACCACGCTCACGGCCAACAGCGGCAACGTGCTGGAAATCCGGGGAAATTATCTCGACCTCCGTGACTTCCGGACCATCGGCGGCACCTACGGCATTGCCCTGAACAACGCTTCCTACAATGAATTCCTGCGGGTGCACTGCATTTCCAACACGCTTCGAGGCTTGATCTCGTCGGGACAGGACAACAGCAACAAGTTCCGCCACTGCATTTTTTATGCGGTGACATGGTCGGGCCTGGAATACCAGTCCGCGTCGTCAACGGGAAATTACATCGAGAACTGCGTGCTCGGCTCGGTGAACAACATTCCGATCTATCCGAAGCCGCATTCGTTCTCCAACATCGTCAACAGCGTTTTCATCGCCCCCCGGATGTTTTCAAGTTCCGGCAACATTCCCGAGGTTATGGAGCACAACTTGTTTTCCTACACCACGCTTTTCGCTACGGAGCAAGAAACGATGGAAGATGCCCGGCGCGACCGGCCCGGGTGGGCCGGCAACACCGTGGCGGATCCCCGGGTCGTAAATGCGTCGGCCCTGGATTTCCACCTGCTGAGCATGGCGGGGCATGCGACAAACGGGAACACGGCAGTGACCAACATTGCCGCGGTTTACAGTCCGGCAATCGATTTCGGGCGGCTGGGGGATGCGGTGGGGGACGAGCCGCTGCCGAACGGGGGGAGAGTGAATGCGGGATTGTACGGGGGGACGGCGGAAGCGAGCAAGAGCCGTTCAGACGATTGGTTGTTTGCCATGACGTTCAATGACGGGGGCAATCTGATCCAGACGGCGCGGCTGGAGTGGGTGGCCGGCAATCTGGGGGCGGGGGCGACGGTGAATCTGGAATACAGCACGAACAACGGGACGGGTTGGAGCATGATCACGAACGGGGTGGCAGCCACGAACGAAGCCTATACCTGGGTGCCGGCGTTCGCCCATGCGGCGGTGTTGTGGCGGGTGGTGAACGCCACCAACGCGGCCTGTGTCTCGACCAATGCCAAGCCGTTCAGTGTGCGTCCGGCGACCAACACGGCGTTCAGTTTCTACGTGAACGACGGCATCACAGCCGACGACGTGTATTGCTCCGCAGCCGGCTCCCCGTCCAACCTCGGGGTGGCGTCGAACGCTCCCAAGGCCAGCCTGATGGGGATCCTGACCAACTATTCGCTGCGGGGGGGCGATGTGGTGTATGTGGACACGGGAACCTATGCGGGGCAGACCGTGGTGATCGGGGGATTCGACTCGGGCCGCGCGGGCAGTCCGGTGCGGATTCTGGGCAGCTCCAACGGGAGCATTCTCGACCGGATGTCGGCGGCGACGGTACTGGACATCAGCGGGGCCAGTTTTCTGGAGATCGAGAACCTGGACTTGACCGGCGGCAGCGCGGGACTGTACGGGAGCGGGGCAAGCGACATCACGCTGCGCAACGTGCAGTTCCGGGACAATCAGACGGGCGTGAGCCTGGCGGGAGCGGCGGTGCGCCATGTGTTCGAGCGCTGCCTGGCGGCGAACAACTCCAGCCATGCCTTCCTCAGCAGTTCCACCGCGGTGAGATCCAACCAGTGGCTGAACGGGGTGATGTGGAACAGCCCGACGATCATTCACGCCGCGACCAATCAGGCGCTGACGGTATCGAACAGCATTCTGGGCCAGGCCGGAACCGCGCTGTTCGGCAATCAGGCCGTGGCCGGCAACTACAACGTGGTTTGGGGACTGCCGCCGACCAACGGCGTGGGCGGTGGATTCGCCAAATTCACGGCATTGCAGAGTTCGGCGCTGGGCTGGGACCGGTGCGCCTATGCGGACCCACTGTTTGCCAACGCGGCGGGGGGGG
>CAZHSS010000009.1:6225-16749 GCA_964535205.1 uncultured Verrucomicrobiota bacterium | reverse complement strand
GATTACCACCTCAAGAGCGAGGTGGGGCGCTACAACCCGGGGACGGGATTGCCGGATCTGGTGGACGGGGAGCATTCCCCGGCGATCGATCTGGGCGATCCGGCGGCGGATGTGACGGGGATCGAGCCCGATCCCAACGGCGGCCGGCTGAATGCCGGGCTGTTCGGCGGAACGACACAGGCGAGCCTGAGCCGGACCAATGCGTGGCTGCAGCTGCTGACCTACATGGACGGCGCGCCGCTGTCGGCGACGGACGGGGCGTGGGTGCGGTGGGAAGCCGGACAATATGAGCCGGGCGCGACGGTGCGGATTCTGCTGTCGCGCGACAGCGGCCTGACCTGGGAGGTGCTGGAAACCAACGTGACGGCGTCGGTTGGCTCCTATTGGTACCAGGAATCGGAGCCGGACGATACGTCATCGTATTCGGCGCGACTCCGGGTGGAGCTTGAAGATCATCCGGAGGCCGGCAGCGGCACCGGCAGCGAATCGCCGATGGATTTCATCTACCGCAACGGTTCATTCGCCTATTACATCAATGATGCGTCCACGGCCGGGGACGTGTACTGCGGGGCGCCGGGCAGCGACGAGAATGTGGGGACGAGTTCGAACCTGCCGATGGCGAACCTGCATGCGCTGGTGGCCAAATTCATCACCTTCAGTCCTGGCGACCGGATCTACATTGATACCGGAAGCTATACCGCCACGAATCCGGTGGTGCTGGGGCCGGCGCATTCCGGGACGCCGTCGGATCCGATCTTGATCGAGGGCAGTCCGAACCGGCTGGCGGGCGGGACGGTGTTCGGGGCGTCGGGAACCGCCCGGCCGATGGGATTTGAATTCCAGTCGGGGGCGTCGAATATCGTGCTGCGCGACATCATCGTGACCAACCGGCAAACGGGGATCTCGATGGGCACCGTCTCCAATCTGCTGCTGCACCGGGTGGAGGTCCGCGGCGGCACGAGCCGGGCATTCGATCTGAACGGATCCCGGTATGTGACGCTGTCCAACTGCGTGGCGCATGGGGGAGGTGCCGGAGTGTATCTGAGCAACGCCCGGGCCATCGCCATCCGGCACGGCGTGTTCTGGGAGAATTCTCCGGCCATCCAGCGGGCTGCCGGGACCGACGAGTTGGAGGTGCGCAGCAGCATTCTGGGATCGACGCGAACCGGCGGGACACTGTACAGCCTGAATTCGGCGTCCGGATTCACGTCGGACTACAACGGTCTGTACGCCGGGCCGAATACGCGCGTGGGCACCCTGGGCGGGACGGCGGCCGACAACGCGGCGGCCTGGCGGACTCTGACCGGCGGCCAGGACGGGCACAGCGTGCCGGGAGAGCCGCGGATGGCGAATCCGGGCGCCGCCACGGCGGAAGAATTCGCCTATGACTACCATCTGAAGACGGAGGAGACGCTGGGACGCCTGCGTCGCGATGGGACGCGCAGGAACGACACGACGTCGTCACCGCTGCTGGATGCGGGGGATCCGGAAGATAATCCCGGCGAGGAGCCGGAACCGAACGGGGGGCGGGTCAACATTGGTGTCTGGGGCGGGACGGAAGAGGCCAGCAGGGCGCCGGCCACCGCGCCCTGGCTTCGGACGGTGTCGTTCGGGGATGGCGGCAGCGTGTCTGCGGGCGTGGTCCGCCTGGTCTGGACGGCCGGCGGCGGGTTCAGCAACCAGACGGCAACGGTGGAGGTGTCGGTGGATGGCGGCGAAAGCTGGGCGTCTCCGCCGGCGGCCACCAACGTGCCGATCACCAACGGGTGGGCGGACTGGACGGTTGCCGGTCTTCCGGCCACGCCTGGCGGGGCCTGGCGGGTGGTGTGTGAACAGAACACCAACCAATGGGCGCGCGCGACGAATTTCTTCGCCATTCGCACCAACGGCTCTCTGGATCTGTACGTAGCCACCGTGGACACGAACGACAACGTGTATGCCAGCGGGGCCGGAGCAACGAATCACTGGATGGCGAGCGCCGAGGCCCCCATGCTGTCGCTGCGGTCCGTGTTCGACCGGTTCGACCTGGAGCCGGGGGACCGGATCTGGGTGGATCCCGGGGTCTATCCGGAGGACGAGGCCATTGCGGTGGGGATGAAGAATTCCGGATCGGCCGGCAACCCCGTGCGGGTGATTGGCGACACCAACCGTCCCTACCGGGGGACGTTCCTGGCGCGGACCGCGCGCACCACGGCTTCCAGCGTGTTCCAGATTTCCCGTGCGGGCGGGATTCACATCGAAGCCCTGACGGTATCCAACGCCTGGAGAGGGATCCGGGTGGACAACACCGGGAAGGCGGTCCTGGAGAAGGTCCGGGGCGTATCCTGCGGAACCAACACCGTGGAGGCGGGCGCGGGGGCCAATCTGGAACTCAGCCGCGTGATTCTGGAGAAGAGCCTGGTGTCCGGGTTGCACACCTTTACCGGGGCGACAGTGACGGTTCGACACAGCCTGTTTCGGGATCACGCGCTCGCCGGATTCTTTTTGCGGGGCGGCAGCGTGGAAGTCCGGAACAGCATTCTGGAAGCCGAGGGAACCGGGCAGCATGTGTACTACACGGGAGGCGCCACCGCCTTGGATTCCGACTACAACAACATCCGGGCAACGGACGGCGCGAACGTGGCGGGCGGCGACAATCAGCCCGACGACCGGTTCCTGATCGACTGGCAATTGAATGCCGGGCAGGATCCGAGCAGTTCCGGCTATGCCGCGCTGTTTGCGGACGCCGCGGGTTACGATTTCCACCTGAAGAGCGAATACGGTCGGTTCGATCCCGTGGAGGGCGCGTTCACAACCAACGACACCGAGACGTCGAGGCTGATTGATCTGGGGGATGCCGCGCCAACGAACGAGCCGTCGCCGGATGGCGGAAAAGTCAACGTGGGGCTGTACGGCGACACGCCGGAGGCCAGCAAGAGCTCGGGAACGGGGGCGCTGGTGCCGCTGACGATGTCCGACGGCGGCACGATCCGGGGGGATGCCACGCTGTACTGGGCGTGGATCGGGCTGGCGGGCAATGAACGGGTCACGGTGGATTTCTCCTGGGACGGCGGGTTTAGTTGGACCAATATCGCCGAAACCTATGCCACAAACGGGACCACGGGTCTGCCGTGGGCCACCACCAATTTCCAGAGCACGGCGATGGGCGTGTGGCGGGTGTGCACGACCAACGGAGCCGTTTGCGGCCAGACAGAGACGCTGTTCGCCCTGAAGAACGATCCGTTGAAATATTATGTCAACGACGGCAGCGAAGAAGGCGATGTGTACTGCACGGACATCGGCCGATCCACTCATAGCGGGCTGAGTTCCAATGAACCGCTGAATTCCGTGGCAACGCTGCTGGCCCGGTACAAGGTGGAGCACGGGGACACCGTGTACGTGGACACGGGCGTGTATCCGCGCTCCACTCCGCTGGAGATCTCAATTTCCAGCGCGGAAGCGGCCAGTCCGCTGGTGATCCAGGGGAGCACCAACGAAGCCGCCGGGGGAACGGTGTTCACCAATTCCGGCGGCGGAGCGGTGCTCACGCTGCTGAACAGCCGGAACGTGGAGCTGCGGGATCTGCGGTTGCGGGGCGGCGGCAAGGGGCTGCTGCTGAACCAGTCGAGTTCCAACCGGATCGTGGGGGTTCGGGCGGAGCACACCCGGGGCAACGCGTTTGAATTGGGGCTGCGCTCCGATCAGAATGACTTCGTCCGGTGCGCGGCGCTGCACTTCATGAGCACGGGCCTGCATGTGGTGCCGCCGATCACGCCCCAGACGCCATCGGCGACCAACCGCTGGGCGTTCGGGGTGATTGCCTCGCGGGGCCTGGGCACCAACGGGCTCCCCGCCACCACCTCCACCCTGGTCGGCGTGAAATCCGGCCGGCTGACCGTCAGCAACAGCGTGCTGGTGGCGCAGGGGCCCCTGGACACGGTGTACGATCTGGGGCCGGATGTGTTCGGGGCGGATTACAATGCCTACCACCGGGTTCCCGGCGCGTTGCTGGCCCGCGTCAGCCGCGCGGCGGTGTTCGGCATCACCAGTCTCCAGATGGATCATCTGAACACGTGGGCGGATTGGAGCGGGTCCGACTCGAATTCGCTGGCCGCCGATCCGCTGTTTGCGGACCTCGATCAGGGAAACCTGCATCCCCAAAGCCAAGGGGGACGCTGGGACTGGAGCGTGACGGACTGGGTGGCGGATGACGCGACGTCTCCGCTGGTGGACATGGCGGATCCGGCGGCCGACTTCGGTCTGGAACCGACGAACAACGGCAGCCGCGCGAATCTCGGAGTGTACGGCGGAACGGCCTTTGCCAGCCGGTCGCCGGCGGAGCCGTCTTTTGTCCTGCTGGCGCTGAACGAAGGCGGGGTGGTCAGCAACACCGTCACGCTGAAGTGGCAGGCCCGCGGGGCGGCGACCAACGGGGCCGCTTCCATCTGGCTGTCCACCAACAGCGGGGTGAACTGGGATCAGATCGGCACCAATCCGGCCGCGGCCGGGAGTTACGTGTGGGACACCACGACCAACCGGAGCGTTCCGACGGCCCGCTGGCAGATGCGGCATCTCGTGATTCCCGGAGTCGAAGCGGAGTCCGACCGGGATTTCCTGATCCACAACGAGCCGCTGATCTACTACGTGAACGACGGATCAATTTCCAACGACCTGTGGTGTTCGGCCGTCGGCTCGGCCGCCCACACGGGTCTGGCGTCGAATTCGCCGCTGCCTTCGCTGAAGCACGTGCTGGATCGGTATGACTTGGAGCCGGGGGACACGGTGCGAATGGACACGGGCGAATACCTTGAGACGTCGCCGACGCTCCTGGGCTATCTGGACAGCGGCTCCGAGTCCGATCCGGTCGTGATCGAGGGCAGCAGCCAGCATCCGGGAACCTTGATTCAGAACGCCGGCCTGGCTTTGGTCAACGCCCGAGGGGTGGAAGCGCGGCGTCTCCGGCTCCAGACCCCGTCTCCGGGCGCGGTGCTGGCGAACATTGACGCGTCGGAGCACATCCTGTTTGAAGAAGTGGATCTGACCGGCGGGGCGGTCGGGGCGGGCATCTCAGGCAGTTCCAACGTGTGGTTCCGCCGTTTCTCGGCGGTGGGGGCTACAACGAACGGCGTGGAAAGCTATGTGTCGTACGGCACGTTTCTGGAGTTCGGCACCATCTGGTCAAACGGGAGCGTGCAGGTGCTGTCCAGTTCCACACCGAAAACGGGGGTTGGGACGAAGCCGGACGCCTTCGTAAGCGTCAGCAACTGCATTCTGGGGGCGTTTGGCCTTCGCAAGCCGGTGTACAATGTGCGCGGCACGCTGCAGGCCAACTACAACAGCCTGTTCCTGACCAACGGGGCGCTGGCGGCGCTGACCTACGAGGGCGGCATCACTCGCGAACATGATTCGGTGGGGCGGTGGACGGAGGCCACAGGCCTCGATAGCGCCAGCCTGTCGCATATTCCGCGCTTTGCCAACGCGGCGGCCGGTGATTTCCATCTGCGCACCCAAGCGCCGGACGGGCGCTGGGATCCGGCGGCACAGGCCTGGACCAACGATGCCGACAGTTCACCGCTGATTGACGCGGGCGCTCCTGGATGGGCCGTTGGCGATGAGCCGTTGCCCAACGGGGGGCGGGTGAACCTGGGGCGCTACGGCGGCACGACGGAAGCCTCGAAGACACCGACCAACGGCACGCTGACCCTGGTGAGTTTCAACGACGGCGGGCGGGCGTCCGGCACGAATGTCTGGATTACCTGGCTGGCCCGGGGGGCGGCCACGAATGCCGGCGTGACGGTGACCATCCGGTTTTCCGCGGACGGCGGGGCCACCTGGACCAATCTGGCGGCGGGCATTTCTTCAACGAACGGCCAGTGGGTCTGGAATTCCGAGACCGTGGACCAGACCGTGCAGGGACTGCTGCGCATCGAGGGTTCGGACGGCAGCGTAACGCAGAGCGACCAGTTTTTCTCGATACGCAACAAGCCGTTCCGGTTTTACATCAACGACAACGACACAACCGGTGACGAGTACTGCTCGCAGCCCGGAAGCAATGTCAACAGCGGGCTGACAAACTCGGCGCCGATGGCGGACCTCAACGCGCTGCTGGCGAAGTACGACCTGGAGGGCGGCGACATCGTCTTCATCGACACGGGGGTTTATGCGGGTGGGGGGACGGGCGGGTTCAACCCCTGGAGAATTACGCAGGCGGATTCCGCGGGCACCCTGACGACCAATCCGGTGGTCATCCAGGGAAGCACCAATTTCTTTCCCAGCCGCACAGTGCTCAACCGCAATTTCCGGACGGGGGGCATTCAGGTGGATTACGCCATTGGCGTCGAGCTGCGGAACATCACCGTGTCCAATGCGGCGGGATCGGCCGTGTCGTTCAACAACAGTTTCGGCGTGACGGCGGAATGGATGGCCGTTGGAGGTGGGGACACGGCGTTCAGCCTGAGCGGGGGAAGCCAGCTGCGGGTGGCCCACAACGCGGTGTATGACACCGGGCGCGGCGTGGCGATCGAAGGCCAGGACATCATGATCCCCGACAGGGTGGCGCCGCTGATCGAGCACAACGTGCTGTGGGACCTGGCGAGTTCGTGCATCGCGGCCGGGGCGAACGATGCCGTGGTGCGGCACAACATCCTGTCGGCGTCGGCGGGCCGCTATATTTACGAGCTGAGCACGGTCAACGGCCTGACCGCGGATTACAACGCCATCTGGCTGGCGAACGGCGGCCGCGTGTCGCGCCAGACGGTGAGCCGCGATATCTCGCCCCTGCCGATCGTGTACGAGACCGTCGGGGCGTGGTCGGAAGCCACGGGGAGGGACCAGCACACCTACGACGGCGACCCGCTGGTGGCCAATGCCGCCGGCCTCGACTTCCATCTGAAGAGCCAGGCGCCGGAAGGCCGCTGGGATCCGGCGCTGCAGGTCTGGACCAATGATGCCGTGACCTCCCCGCTGGTGGATGCGGGCCGGACCAATTCCGCCTCCTGGACCAACGAACCGTCGCCCAACGGCGGGAGGGTGAACATCGGGCTCTACGGCGGAACCTCCGAAGCCTCCCGCACCGCCACGAACGCCGCTCTGCATTTGTTGAGTCTCAACAACGGCGGCGTGGCGTCCGGCCAGGTGGCCCTGAACTGGATGGCCTCCGGTGCGGCTACCGGGCACACGGTGCGCCTGTCGGTCTCGACCGACGACGGAGAAAGCTGGACGGTGGTGGCGGAAGGGCTTCCTGCCGGTCTGGGCGGCATCGACTGGTACAGCCCCAATCTGCCGGTGGCCTCTTCGCCCTTCTGCCGCTGGCGGGTGGAAAGCGAGCAGGAGGCGGAGGTGGAGGCTGTCAGCGCTCAGCCGTTTGTGCTCCACAACGCGCCGATCGCCTACTATGTGAACGATGATTCGACCACCGGGGATGCGTATTGTTCGGCGCCGGGCGCCTCTACGAACACCGGCACGTCGGCGGCGTCGCCCAAGCGGTGGATCAAGGAAATTCTCGATACGTTCAATCTGGAGCCCGGGGATGTGATTTACGTGGATACCGGCGACTACGTCACGACCGAGCCGATTGTGGTCGGCGATCTGGACGGGGGGCAGCCCGTCCAGGACGCGGGCCAGCATGTCACGGTGCGCGGCAACCCGGACGGTGGTACGCTGATCATTACCACGGAACCGGACCAGTCGGCTTTTGAGCTGTCTGGAACCGTCGGTGTCCGGCTGGAGCATCTGGAAGTGATCGGCGCGGCCAATGCGCTGTCCATCCAGGGCAGCTATTTCATCGCGGGCGAGTGGCTTGTCCTGCGGTCCGGACAGAACGGGATCCGGGCGCTGTCCAGTTCCAACCTGGTGTTCAACCACTGCGTCCTGTCCGGGAATCAGGGGGCGGGCATCCGGTTTTCGGACAGTTCCAGGGGGATCCTCCACATGGGATCCAGCGTGCTGTGGTCGAACCGGCACGGGATCTACCTGGACCAGGGCTATGTGGTGGTTTCAAACTCGGTCTTTGGCCTGACGGCGCCGGCTTCCTACGCCTATTACATGCGGTCGGATCCGCCTTTCACGGGAATTCGAGGGGATTACAACAACCTGTATGCCGGACACGCCGAGAGCGTCATCGGCGCCTATCAGAAGGGGCCGGATGCCGTGGCCCGGACCACGCTGTACTATTCGGTATCCGGCTGGACGGCTGGCACGGGACAGGATCCGCATTCGCTGCCGCACAATCCCCAGTTCGCCAATCCAGGCGGGGGAGATTTCCATCTGCGCAGCCTGCAGGGGCGCTGGCAGCCGGGGGGCGGATGGGTCAACGATACGGAGTCCTCGCCCCTGATTGATGCCGGCAATCCCCGGACCACGGACTGGACGGCGGAAAGCGATCCCAACGGGCGAAGGCTGAACATCGGGCTGTACGGCGGAACGCCCGAAGCCAGCCGGACGCCGATGGGCGGGTTCCTGACCCTGATTTCGCTGAATGACGGCGGCAGCGCGAGCGGCCCCATTGATCTGCGCTGGGCGGCGGGCGGTGCCGCCACCAACGCCACGCTGTGTCTGGAGTACTCGCCGGACAACGGCATCACGTGGAGCAACATTATCTGCGGCTGGCCGGCCAGCGAGGGGAGCTATCCATGGAACAGCGAGCCCTACGGTGCATCGGCCCTGGGGCGCTGGCGGGCCACCATTGACAGCCTGGGGATCCAAGAGACCAGCCTGGCCCCGTTCCTGCTGCGCAACGGCGGGCAGATTCTGTATTATGTGAACGACGCCAGCACGGTCGGGGACGTGTATTGCACGGCGCCGGGATCCGACGGCAACGACGGTCTGACCCCGGGAACCCCCAAGGCGACGCTGCAGTCCGTGTTGTCGAGCTACGACCTGGAACCGGTAGACGTGGTGTACGTGGATGCGGGCGATTACACCACGGCAACTATCACGATCGGTCCGGACGATTCCGGGTGGAGCAATCAGTTCGTCACCATCCAGGGCAGCACCAATCCGGCGGCTCCCACCCGGATGTGGGGTTCCTCTTTCCAGTTGCCGGCCGTTTTCCACCTGTCGTATGCCGAAAACGTCCGGTTGCAGGATCTGACGATCCGCAACGCGGCCGCCGGCATCCAGTTGACGGAAAGCACCGGTTGCGAGTTCGACCGGGTGCGCATCGAAAACAACCGGGGAACGGGACTGGATGTGGAGAAGAGCACGGGGATTCGCCTGCTTCGGTCCGTGCTGTGGAAGAACCTGGACAACATGAGCGGGGCGGGGGTGGCGGTTCGCCTGCGGAATCTCAGCTCGCTGGCGATGGAAAACTGCACGGTGTGGGGGCATCCGAACTCGGTGTCGTTCGGACAGGGAACGAGCCTGACGGTCACCAACAGCGTGCTGGACGCCGACGGCACCAGCGGGCGAATCTACCAGTTTGACCCCTTCACCGGACCGGCCACTTCCTTCCAGGGCGATTACAACTGCTATTCGCGAAAGAACGGCGCGCTGATTGCGGACAAGCCCTATCAAACCGGCGGCAACGATCTGTACAACGATCTGCCGACCTGGGGACGGGCGTCCGGAAGCGAACAGCACAGCATGACCCTGGAACCCGCGTTTCACAGCGAAGTCAACGGGGACTTCCATCCCCGGAGCACCCGCGGACGCTTTACGCTGACCGGGTGGGCCAACGACTCGACGAATTCCCCGCTGATCGATGCGGGGCATCCCGCCCGGGCGGCGACCAACGAGCCGGCGCCCAACGGAGGTCTGATCAACATCGGCGCCTACGGCGGAACGCCGGAAGCCTCCATGACGCAGACCAATCCGCCGTGGCTGCGGGTGGTGAGCTACAACGAAAGCGGCGAGACCTTGTCGGGCAACGCCCTGCTGTACTGGCTGCACGGCGGCATGGAAAGCAATGCCCTGGTCCAGCTGGACTACACCACGGACCAGTGGACCTGGCATTCCATCGCCAGCAACCTCGCGGCCGGGTCGCGGCAGTATGAATGGGATGTGAGTGAAATGCCCCTGACGGTGGGGTTGTACTGGCGCGTGGTGCTGCAGAGCCAGACGAACATCTTCGACGAATCCGATGCGGCGGTGGCGGTCAAGACGACCAACTACACCTATTACATCAATGACGACAGCACCGTCGGGGATGTCTGGTGCAACGGAGTCGGGAGAGACTGGGATCCCTGGGTGACCTACGGCACCAATCCGGCCACTCCGTTGAAGAGCCTGAAAGTGCTGCTGGATCATTTGCCGGTCGGCGGCGGGGACAAAGTGTATATTGACACGGGCGTTTATCCGGTTGCCAGCAGCAATGCCATCGTTCTGGATGACCGCAACATGGGCACGGCGATCTCCCCGCTCGAGATATTCGGCAGTCCCAATATGACCAACGGCGGCACCCTGCTGCTGGGGAACGGGACCGCCAGCGGTCTGCGCATCCGCAACACCCGTCATATTCATCTGAACGACCTGCGAATCGGCAGGGCCCAGAACGGGCTGCTGCTTGAAAACGTGGCAACCATCCGGATTCGCGGCGGGGAATTCTTC
>CAZHSS010000009.1:2587-6215 GCA_964535205.1 uncultured Verrucomicrobiota bacterium | reverse complement strand
AACCTCACCAATGGTGTCAGCACGTCCGGGAGCAGCGGGCTGGAACTGTCCAACAGCCTGATCTGGGGGAACGGCGGATTTGGATACCAATCCACGGCTCATCTGGGGGCTCAGTCCATCGAAAACGCCACTCTCTGGGGCAACCGGCTGGGGGCCGTGGAGAACAGTCTCGGCACCCTTCAGGTCCGCAACAGCATTCTGTCTGTGACCAACGACGCGCCCGTCTACAGCGTGACCGGCCCCGGCGACGTGGCCGGCGATTTCAATCTGTTCTGGAATCCCGCGGGCGGACCGCTGGCCACTAATTCCGTCAACCGGGTGGCCTACGATTATCTGAGCCAGTGGCAGGCCAAAGGCAGCGACGGACAGAGCCTTCGGGCCGATCCCCTGTTCGTGAATCCGGCCGCGACCAATTTCCATCTGCAAAGCCGGGCCGGCTATTGGAGCAACGGCAGCTGGCCGACGTCGTCGCAGACCTCCTGGGCGATCGACGCCGGGGATCCGGCTTCGCCCGGAAAGACCAATGAATGGGCTCCGAACGGGGGCCGCATCAACCTGGGCGCCTATGGCGGAACTCCGTATGCGTCGAAGAGCGATGACTCGGTGGCGGAGCTGCTGCCGGTTTCCTTCAGCGACGGTGGGGTGGCGACGGCGTACCAGCCGCTGTACTGGCTCTTCCGGGGGCTGTCGGCAACCAACAGGGTATGTGTGGAGTATTCGCCCGATGGAGGCGGCACCTGGACCAACATCCAATGCGGTGTCGGCATCGGGACTACGAACTTCCATTGGGAGAGTTCGGCCGAGCCTACTCCGGAAGCCCTGTGGCGCCTGGTGCTGGAAGCGGATCCCGGCCTGACGGTGGCCACGACAGAGCTGTTCACGCACCGAACCACGAACCTGACGTATTATGTCAATGACGACAGCCTGGAGGGCGACGTGTTCACCGGGGAGATCGGCGCTTTCGCCAATCTGGGATATACGAGCAACAGCCCGTTGGAATCGATTCAGCAGGTGCTGGACCGGTTCAGTCTCTCGCCGGGCGACGAGGTCAAGGTGGACACCGGGGTGTACGTCATTGACGAGCCCGTGACGTTTTCGATTCTGGAGCGGGGCACCGCCGCGCTGCCGGTGCGGTTCCGCGGCAGCACCAATCCGGTCGTCCGCAGCCGGTTCGAGCCGGGCTCGGGCATGGACAAGGCAGCGTTCATCTTCTTTGATACGGACTACGTGGACCTGTCGGGGTTCCACGTGGTTGGATTCAACAGCGGGGTGTCCTTCGAGGGAACGGAAGGTTCCGAAGGCTGCCGGCTGCAGGACCTGGACATCCAGGGATCTTCGGGCCCCGGGCTTTTCCTGGCCCGGGCAGGGGACATCCAGATGGAGCGTGTCCTGGTCCGGGAGGGACAGGCCGACGGCGTGTACGCCAGCCAAAGCCGGTTCACGATGGATGGCTGTGTGATCTGGTCCAACCAGGGATCAGCCGTAAGCATGGGCCAGAGCGTTCAGGTGGGGCTGACCAACAGTGTGCTGGAGGCCGCGGGACTGGGGAACTACTGCTATTATTCCGCGACATCGGCCACCATCCGGGCGAATTACAACAATCTGGTCATCCGGGACGGGGCACAGATCGCCTCCATCAACAACCGGCAGTACGCCCGGCTGCCGCAATGGTCCAGTTCGGATGTCCAAGGAAAACAGGACCGTTTTTCGCTGGGAGCCGACCCCCGGTTCCATGATCCGGCGAACGGAGACTTCCACCTGCGAAGCATCGAGGGCCGCTACCAGCCGGGCACGGGATGGGTCCAGGATGTCACCGAGACCAACCTGCCCGATTTCTCCCCGCTGATTGACATGGGGGCGCCCCAGACGGCCTGGAGCAACGAACCCATGCCGCATGGCGAGCGCCGGAACATCGGGCTCCATGGGCACACCTGGCAGGCCAGCCGCAGCGACACCAATGCCTGGATTCAGGCCATTACCGCATCGGATGGCGGCCTGCTGGCGGGCGGTTTCTACCTGACCTGGGGATACAACAATGTGAGCATTTCCTCCGGCACGATTGTGCGGGTGGATTACATGCCCTTTGACGACGGCTCCGAGAAATGGATTCCGATTACGGAATCCGTCGCCATCGGCCAGCGCCAGGTCTGGTGGCAAAGCGATCAGCTCACCGCCATCGGAACGGAGAAATTTGATTCCAGTCCGGCGGGCACTTGGCGGATCTGGCTGGATGCGGAGAACTACGACGAAACCGACCGCTACTTCGGGTTGCGCAACAACCCGTTCAAGTATTATGTGAACGACGATTCGCAGGTTGGCGACGTCTATGCCGCAGCAGTCGGAGATGACGACAATCTGGGCTTCTTCCCGGCCGGCCCCAAGCTGACTTTGCAGGCCCTTCTGGCGGACGTGGATCTGGAAGAAACCGACCAGGTATATATCGATACCGGCGTTTATGCCATGACGGACACGAACAAGCCGATCCGCTGGCAGGTCGGCGACGGCGGCCAGGCCGGCGGCCGGGTCCAGGTGTTCGGCAGTCCCGGGGGATCGCTGTTTACGGCCACCAACAAGTTCAGTGGAGAAGGCTTCTTCTTCATGGAGGCCAGTCACGTGGAGATGCGGGATCTGCGCTTTGCCGGCGAATCCCTCTTGTTCAGCGGAGATGGACTGATCGTGAGCAATGTGGTCCTGACCAACCGTCCGGGGGCGACGGTTTCCCTGTTGCTTCAAAGCAGCGGTTCAAGTTTCCACGACATCCAGCTCGACCGCGGAGCGGTGACGCTTTCCGGGACCAGCAACCGGCTGGAAGGCTTGCGGCAGCGATGGGGCGAAACCGCCGTTACCGGGACCGACGTGGCCATGCTGAATTCGTCGATCTACACGACCAACCGGCATCGCACCGCCCTGACCGTGAACAACTCGGCGGGTGCCGCCGTGTCCAATTGCAGCATTGTGGCCTCACAGGGAACCGCGCTGGAGAAACGGGGCGGCGGCACCCTCCACCTGGGGCACAATATTCTCGTGGCGGGCGGGACGGACACCAACAGCGTGATCGCCTGGAGCGATGGACCGCTCTTGTCCGACTGGAACAATCTGCGGGCCCGCGGTTCGGCCTGGGTGGGTGTCCGCGAGGGCAAGTGGGAACGGCTGGCCTACTGGCAGGCGGTTTCCGGACAGGACGCCAACAGCGTTTCGTTCGAACCGGAATTTGCCTGGGAGGAGCGGGGGGATCTGCATCTGAAATCCGCGAAGGGCTATTGGAACCCGCTGCTCGGGCAGTGGGAGACCAATGCGGTCCATTCGCCGCTGATCGATCTGGGAAGTCCGTGGAGCCTCGTGGGGCCGGAACCGACCCCGAACGGCTACCGGAGAAATCTGGGCGCCTACGGAGGGACGGCGGAGGCCAGCAAGAGCCGGGACAGCTTCTGGCTGACGGCGCTGACGGCCAATGACGGCGGAGTCCTGAAGGGTACCAACATCGTCCTCCAATGGGCGGTGTCCAACAACGCCCCGCAAACCGTCCGGCTGGACTACAGCTGGGACGGCGGGGCCACCTGGACCAACATCGTCGCCGGATGGGCGGCCACCGAGCGGGCGTACACCTGGGACACCACCGGCTTCCCGG
>CAZHSS010000009.1:0-2577 GCA_964535205.1 uncultured Verrucomicrobiota bacterium | reverse complement strand
GTTCAACGGATTGTGGCGGGTGGTGGCCGAGGACGGCTCGTGGGGGGATACGAACGACACGGCCTTTGCCTTGCGTAACTTCACGCAGGATTTCTTCGTGAACGATGCCTCGCAGGAAGGCGACATCTATACGGATGACGTCGGGGACGACGGAAACGACGGGCTGACCGCCATGACACCCAAGGCCACGCTGCAGGCGGTTCTGGATGCCTACGATCTGGAGCCAGGCGACCGGGTGTTCATCGATACGGGGACCTATTCCTCCGAGACGGACCTGCGGGTCATCTGGTCGCGTAGCGGAGAGCCGGGCGATCCGGTGGTGATCCAGGGCAATACCAACGGAGCCTACACCGTCATGACCCGCAGCGCCGCCACGACCAATTATCCGGCCATCGGAATCGACGTGAAGGCATCGGACCTCGAACTGCGGGATCTGGTTCTGCGCGGCATGAACCGGGGAATCCTGCTGGAATCCAACCGGAACGCGTTGGTGGACGGAGTCTATTTCATTGACAACCAGCTGGCCGGCGTGACGGTTCAGGGATCCCAAGGGACCATCATTCGGAAATCCGCGCTCTGGCAGGGCGGATGGGGAGTCGATATGGCCAATACCCGCACGACGCGGCTGGAAAACCTGACATTCGCCCTGCCGGTTCTGGCCGGAATCCGCCTGAGCAACACCGTGGTGGATGTTGTGCAGAACAATGTGTTCATTCCGGCGGAAGGGGCTTTCGCTTATTCGGTCGGGAGTGTCACCACGCTGCTGTCCAATGCCGAGATCGACTATAACCTGTATGATTTCGGAAACACCAACACGGGATTCTACGCTGGATGGACCAATGATCTGCGCACATGGCAAGTGGGCATGAATGCCGACTTCCGCAGCGCCATTGCCGATGCCGGTCTGGTCCGGACCAATGACTATTCCTGGGAAGCCGGGGACCTGCATCCGCGGTCGGAATACGGACGCTGGACCAACAGTCCGACGGGCGCGGGACTGGTGTATGACGAAGTTGATGCCACGTCCTGGGCCGTGGATCATGGCAACCCCGACAGCGACTGGGCGCAGGAGCCGGGAGACAACGGCGGGCGAATCAACATCGGCATGTACGGCAACAGCGTTCAAGCCAGTCTGGGCAGCACTGGCACGTATTTCGACGTCCGGACGCTGGACGGCGAAGTGGACCGCATCCTGTTGGACGATCCGTTGCCTTGGCCGCTGGTCTGGTCATCCCATCTGGTGGACGACGACGTGATGGTGCTGGTCCAGTTCAATGGCGGGGCTACCAATGCGTCGGGAGAACTGGTCTGGACGACCCTGGCCTCCAACATCCTGGCCCGCCAGGAGTACTTCATCTGGCGGCCGGACGTGACGCATCAGACGGCAAACGGGCTTTGGCGGGTCATTGCCGCGGACGATCCTTCGCTGGTGGATGCCAGCACCCAGCCGTTCATCGTGTCCAGTCCCGGCATCGGGTTCCGCGGCCGGCCGTACCGGGTGTTCGGACTGATGCGGTTCGACTGGGAAGGCGGCATTCCGGGCATCAACTACCGGATCGAATACTCGGATGACTTCGGCGAGACCTGGCAGGTCTGGGAAACCAAGTACAACGGGCCGGCCTCGATCAACATGAGCCAGTTCAGCATTGCGGTGCCCCAGGCCTGGTACACGTTTGAAGACCGCACATCCTATCAGAACCGGCAGCGGTGGTACCGGATTAGCCGGGAAGCCGAGGGGGACTAGACGGCATGCGGAGATTGCCCGGGGGCTGGACAACGGCGGCGGGAAGCGCCGCCGTTGTCCTGTTGCTGCTGGTTCCGGTGTCTCTTCCCTCCGGTGAGCGATGGATGGAGGCGTGGAGCGCGGCGGCTCATGTCGTGCTGTTTGCGGCGCTGGCCTGGCTCTGGGGGCGGGGGTTGCCGGATCATTGGCGGGTCTGGCGTCTCTGGCTTGTGCTTGCGGCCGTCGCGGCGGGCGTGGAAGGTCTGCAGTTCTGGACGGGTCGCTCCGTCGGATGGGCCGACTGGTGGTGCGGCGCGGCCGGTGCCGCTTGCGTTTGCGCTACGTGGCGGGTGCGGGGCGGCGTACGCCTGCTGGGTGTGCTGGCGCTGGCTTTTCTTCCGACGGCTTGGGAAGCGGGGTTGCAGATTCTGGAGAGACGCGATTTTCCGGTCTTGGCCGATCCGGCTTGCTGCTGGGCGGGACGGGGCTGGATGGAGAACGGCGGGCGACTGCAACGAGAAGAGGAGGGGTTCCGTTTTCTTCCCGATGATCCGGTGACACCGGCGGCCTATCCCGGTGTGTTTCGCGTGCCGGCGGCAAAGGACTGGCGAAAAACCAGGGCATTGGAAATCTCTCTATACTGGCCGGAGGAAAAGCCGGCTGTCATGGGCCTGCGAGTGGACGACCAGCCCGGCCAACCGTCTTATACCGATCGGTTTCAACGGGAGTTTGCCGTTACGCAAGGATGGAACCGAGTGAGGATACCCGTCCGGGAACTGGGACGGACCGCCGGCGGCCGCCCCCTGCGTCTGGATGGCATCCGCCGATGGGGCGTTTTCCTTGTTTCCGGCGAG
>CAZHSS010000008.1:0-20012 GCA_964535205.1 uncultured Verrucomicrobiota bacterium | reverse complement strand
AAACCGACCGCACAGTGCTGGGTGCCGACCACCGCTACGTGGCCGACGTCGCCCCCGTGGCGTTTGAGTGGACCCGCCCCATGTGGTGCCAGACCATCCACGCGGAAAATGTCGCCAACCGCCTGCGCGGCGTGTTCTGGCCCGGAGGCGGCCGCAGCGCCTTCGGTCCACTGGTCGCGCCGGGAGCGCGACGATCCTGGACTTGGAAAACGTCGGAATTCCTGCGCAGTATCCATACCTATGCCCGCCACCGCTGACATCGCCCCCTCCCCCCCCGCCTGCCTCGTCTGCGGCAACACCGCCGGCAACCGGATTCTCGCGGCTCGGGAAAAAATGAACGGCACGCTGGAATCTTTCGACTACGTGCAGTGCGCCGCATGCGGCCATCTGCACCTGATCGCGCCACCGGTCGATTGGATCGCTTACTATGCCGGTGGATATTACTCCTTTCACTCCCGAGCCATTCCCGGCTGGCGGCAATGGCTGTACCGCATTCGCACCGCCGGCCTCCTGGACGCCGGCGGCGTTTTCAGCCGGACGCTGAACCGCGTGAAACCGCCCTACTACGCCTACTGGCTGAGAAAAACCGGCCTGCGCCAGGGCAACCGGGTGCTGGACGTGGGGTGCGGCGCCGGCAACCTGCTTCGCATCCTGCAGCTTTCCGGACTGAAGTGCACGGGCATCGATCCCTATCTGCCCGCGGACTCGCAAACGCCCGAAGGAGTTGAATTGCGCAAATCCGACCTGCTGGCGGAACAAAAGACCTACCATGCCATCCTGTTCAACCACTCCTTCGAACACGTGCCCAATCCATGCGAGGTCCTCGGCAAGGCCGCGGAGCTTCTGGAGCCGGGCGGGTGCGTCGTCGTGCGCATGCCGCTATCGGACTCCTTTGCCTTCTTCCGCTACGGCCCCGACTGGATCCAATGGGACGCTCCACGCCACCTGAACCTCTTCACCCAGGACAGCTTCCGGCGCCTGGCCGAACAGGTCGGCCTGCGCGTGGAAACGATCATCCACGATTCCGACAAGATGCAGTTCTGGGGCAGCGAGGAATACCGCCGGAATATCTTCCACAATTCGAAGGAGTCCTACGGCCACGCCCCCCGGCAAACCCTGTTCACCAAGCGCCAGTTGCGCGACTTCGACCGCTGGGCGAAATGGCTGAATCAAATGGGCGCCGGCGACCAGGCCGCCTTCATCTGCCGCAAGCTCCAAACGGCCTAAAACCAAACTACGAAATTCGCGAATTGCGCGAAATGAAGCCGGGGGTGAAAGGCGCAAAACGATGATCTTGCCGTCGTGCCATGGTGCTGACAGGGACATGAATCGGCTGTAGCCGGCCGCGGTGCAATTCCGGCTCGGTGCGCCAGTCGTGCCCCGGAATACCGGGATTGGATCCAACCCGACGTCGTGATCTGGGAAGTCACCGAACGCCGGATGAGAATCTCGGCGGATCGACTGGATCCCGGGCTCCCATTTGACGGCAAGTGACTACCCCGTCCTTACATCCTGTTTTCCTGTCGTTTCCTGTTTTCCTGCTGAATCCCCCCCGGGCTGCCATCCTGTAAATCCTGCCCATCCTGTCAAAACCCCCATATTTCCAACCATTTCTCACGGAGATTCTCGGAGGTTCACAGAGGCGTATTTTCTGTTTTGTTCATGATGTCCGCCGAGGCGAGCCGCCGATACAGTTCCAGCAGTTTCTCCGCACTGGCAGGCCAGGTGTGGCGCTCCAAGACCTGCTGGCGGCCGGCAGCCCCCATGCGCTGGCGCAGGGCGGGATTCTCGGCCAGTTTCTTCAGCCCCGCCGCGAAGGCCTCCGCATCGCCGACGGGCACCACCATTCCCGCTCCGTCGGCCACCAGGCGCGGAACCCAGGCGCAATCGGTCGTCAGCACCGGCACCCCCGCGGACATCGCCTCGATCGCGGCGAAACAAAACGACTCGTAGTCGCTGGAAATAACCTTCACATCGGCCGCCGCATAGACCGCGGGCAGATCGGCGTACGGCACCTCGCCCAGGAACAGCACCTGGCCGGCGATCCCGAGCACGGCTGCTTGCTGTTCACAGCGCTCCTGCAACGGGCCGCTGCCCGCCAACACCAGGCGTGCCGCGGGATGCTCCCTGGTGAAAAGGGCAAAGGCGTCCAACAGCATGGCGTGGTTCTTGAAGGCCTGGAACCGCGCCACGTACAGCGCCACGAATTCGTCCCGGCCGATGCCGTGCCGCGCCCGGAAATCCGAGGACTGCGGCCGGAACATTTCCGCATCCACGGCATTCGGGATGTCCGTCAGGGGCGGCAGAGCCGGTCGGGACGGAGCCTCCTCCAGAACACCGCCTAAAAGGCCTGTTCCCACCTCTGGAGGGGCAACCTCCGTGTTGCCCGGGTTCGTTTCGCAATAGCCCCCCGTGGAAGACCCTTTTTTCAAAACCGGTCGGCACGGAGGCCGACCCTCCAGGGAGCCGGTTGAACGATTCGAATCCGCATCTGGAGGGGCAACCTCCGTGTTGCCCAGATTTTGAGCGCGCAGTTTTTCAATCGTCGTCCCGCTGGCGATCAGGGCGTCGGCCTGCTCCACGCCGCCGCGCGGATCATAATAATTCGGCGCGGTCAGACGCATCACCACCGGCGTCTTCACGCCGCGTTTTTTCAGCCAGAAAACCAGATTGGGCAGTTCGCAGACCTGGATGATGTCGAATTCGGCCGCGTGCCGCGCGATCCAGCGCGCGGCGCGCCATTCGAAAATCTCGAATTCCAGCTGCCGCACGCGCCAGCCGCCCTTGACCTTGTCCCACGGGAAGCGCCGCAGCCACGGCGTGCGCAGCGTCCGGGCGCCGGCCACCGGCAGCGGCGACGGCCGCAGCAGCGGCGCGCCGCACAGACAGGTCACCTGCGCGCCGGCCTGGGCCAGATGGCGGGAAATCTCCAGATCGAACGTCTCCCCCCCGCCCCGCTCGAGGCAGGCCATGCGGTTGACAAACAACACGCGGAGCGGACGGGATGGACCGGCGGGACTCATGGACCGGCAAATGCCCAAACGCGAGTCTCGGGCTCTCCGGTGGCGTGAAGCAACTTCCATTTCTCCGGCGCTTGACGCACCGTCTGGTTCAGGACGGCTTCCCGGTTGTTGCCATAGGTATAGGCATGGGCCCCCGAGGGAAAGGCATCCTCCAGAAGCAGCACCATCCGATCCCCCGCAAATTTCTCCACGGCGGCCATGATGCTGTCCGATCCCACCTGTGCCGGAATCTCATAACGCCAGCCCTGCCGGCCCGACATCACCAGCAGATGGGCGGGCTTGCGCGACATCAGCAGGGCGTTCGGCGGTGTGTTCGCCTCGATCCACGCCGCAGCCTCGCTGACCCGCGCCCAGGCATCGTCATACTCGTTTTGAAAGGCCTCGAACCGCTCCGGCGCCCATGGGCCATACGCCCGTCTGGGGTTTTCCTTGATGAAATGCACCGTGCCTGCGGCAAAATCCAGCAGAAGGGAAAAACAGAAAAGGCCCGTGGCCGCCGCCCAAACGAAATGTCCCGTTCGCCGCCATTTCAAGCGGACCTTGATTTGTCCTGCCATCCAATCCATGAAGAAAAAAAAGTAGAACGCGGCCATCGGAAAAACCGGGAAGAAGTAATACTTCACCGGATGGGCGGTTCCCGGCAGCACCGCAATCAGCAACATCGTGAACAGAAAGAAAAAATCCACTGCATTCCATTGCCGGACCCGCAGAAAAAAACCGGCCGTGCTGAAAAGGCCTGTCAGAATGGCCGCCATTTTCCAAATCCACGGCGTTCCAATGACTTTGTGCGCCGCGTAGAAGAAGTGACTGGGAATGATGACAAACAGGTTTGTGGGAAGATCGCGGATGAATTCCCGGACGGCATACACCGCAAAACCCAGCCAGCGGCTGCTGCCCGGCGGCAACCCGGCGTTTTGAAGGGCATTGACCAAATTGGGATCGGGGGCCTGCACCACAAAGGCCTTCCAATACAGATAAGGCGCGGTCACCAAAACCATTCCCGCACCCACCCAGGCCAGCGGCTTCCAGCGACGGTGAATCAAGCCGTCAAAAAGCACGGCGGCGACCAGGGCTAACCCGGCCGCCCGGGTCAGGTAGGCCAGGCCGCACAGGCAGCCAACGGCCGCCGCCCGCCCGGCGCCGCTTTGTTCCATCTGCGCCAGCCAAAGGGCTGCGAAAACCAGCAGGATAAACAGAATGTCCGACATGATGAACGAAGCAAACGAGACCAGCCCGACGGCACACATTCCCATGCCAGCCCCCATCCAGCCGGCGCGCGACACGCCCCGCGGCCCCATCAGGGCCAGCCCCGCCAGCCCCGCCGCCAGAACATATAAAAGATTCCCGGCCCGCTTGACCCATACAACCGGATGATCTGTCGCGCGGATCACGGCCGCGATCAAGGCGGGATACAGGGGGGGCGTCAACGTCTCGGGCGGTTGCAGCGGATTGGCGTACTGGGTCAGTCCCTGCCCGGCCGCCATGGACATGCCCAGGGTGTAATACCGTCCGTCATCGCCGGTTCGCCAGGTGGAGCTGTAAAACAGCACGGCCAGGAAGGCCGCAAGCGCCATCACCGATCCGACCGCCAGCGGCCGGGCATGCGCCGCGCACCATTCCCGAAACGGGGCCAGCCGCAGAATGGCCGGATGGATGGAAAGCGGCTTCACCGGCTGGCCACCGCCTCGGCCAACGCCTGCACCACCCAGTCCTGCTGATCTTCCGTCAAGCCACTGAACATGGGCAGGAGAATGCAGTTGATTTTGGCCTGTTCGCTCTCCCGAAGCCGGACGCACGTTTCAGGTGCGCAACGGCAGTCGGTCCTGGCGCAGCCGCAGGACCAGTCTTCCGGGCCATAGGCCGGTTCTTCATGGGCGTTCATCACCCCGCGCCGCGAGGCCACCCCGGCATCCATCAGCCGCTGCATCACCTCGACCTGATCGCAGCCGGCGGGCAGCCGCACGCAGAAACTCTGCCAGTTGGTGCGCGCCCCGTCCGGCTCCAGCGGCAGCACCAGTCCCGGAATGTCCGCCAGCAGGCGCAGATACCGCGCGCCCATCTTCCGGCGATGTTCGATGAATCCCGGGATTCGCTTGAGCTGCTCCCGGCCCACGGCGGCCTGGATGTCCGTCATCCGGTAGTTGTGCCCCAGGGCTTCATACTCCTCAAAGACAATCCGGCTCGCCTTGTGCCGGGCGGAATCGGGAAGGTTCATCCCGTGGTGACGCCAGAGTCTGAATTGACGGTCCCATTCCGGCCGGTGGGTCGTGATCATGCCGCCATCGCCCGTTGTCAGCAGTTTGCGCGGATGAAACGAAAAACAGGCGACATCGCCGTGCGGCCGGCCGATCCGTTCCCATTGCCCGTCCCGCCGGATTTCGCTGCCGGTGGCGCAGGCCGCGTCTTCGATCAGCGGAACGCCGGCCTGCCGGGCCAGCGCCCCGATCGCCTCCAGGTCGCACGGCATGCCCATCTGGTGCACACACAGGATGGCCCGGGTGCGGGGCGAAAGCACCCGCCCGATTCGCGCCGGATCCATGTTCCAGGTGCGCGGCTCGATGTCCACGAACACCGGAGTGGCTCCGCAGTACCGGACGGCATTCGCCGTGGCAATGAACGAATGACTGACCGTGATCACCTCGTCGCCGGGCCGCACGCCGGCCACCTTCAGGGCCAGATGCAGCGCCGCCGTTCCGCTGGACACGGCACAGGCGTGCGGGGCACCGACAAATTGAGCAAATTCACGCTCAAAGGCCTCGACTTCCGGCCCCTGCGTCACCCATCCCGAATGGATGGCGCGGACGGCGGCCGCTTCCTCCTCCGGCCCCAGCCAGGGCTTGGCAAACGGAACATTCATGTCAATCGCCCACCTGCCCGTACGGGCTCCAGCGCAGGGGATTGCCCGGCGACACATCTGCCCGGACGCGGATCCGCTGAACTTCGCCCAGCAGCAACGCATGCGTGCCCAGCAACTGCTCGCCCGTCAGCCGGCAATCAAACTGGACGGGCAGCGCCGGCAACACCGGACTCCCCCCGTGCGATTCCACCGCCAGCCCCGACCGGGCCACCTTGTCGGGATCGTCGCGGAACGACACATTGCCCAGGTATTTGATCGCCGACACGATGTCGTCATGGATGTACGGAACACCGCAGCCAAAAGCTTTTCGGCTCCTCACAAATCCCAGGGACGCCCGTTCGGCATACCGGACGTTGATCCGGGCATAGGAGATGCTGGTGGCGATGACCAGGGGGCTGCGGCTCAGCACCATGGTCGAACCGCAGGGCATGACGTTGGGCCGGCCGTCGTCGCTCCACGTCGTGATCAAGGCCAGGGGGGATGGGAAAAAACACGGCCAGCGAGCCCGGTCGTTGTCTACCTCCACCTGATCCTCGGGCAGAGGCGGCAGGTGCCGGACCGCCATTCCATTCCGGTGCGTCTCCGCCTCGAAACCGGCCGTGGCCGAAGTGGGAAACGCGTAAGTCGGCGTGTACGGCTTCTGGTAGGCCGCCTGATGGCCCCGGCCCGCGGCCGGCGGAGGAGTGGCCGGCTGGAACGGCAGCCCCGGGGTCCAGTCGGGCAGGCTGCGCCAATGAATGCGCCGGCGTCCCTCGGCGATGGCGTCCTGCAACTGGATGCAGTTGATTTCCAGAAAGTAGACGCGATGGCTGCCCACATCCGTCCAGGGCCGTTCAAAAATGGCTTCGCCGGCAAACCCCGCCGCCGGCCGGACCAGGTGCCCTTCATATACCATGTAGGCATCCGCGAACACTGGCGCTTCGTTGCTTTCCCCGGGGCGGACCGCCCGGCCGCTCGCGGCCACACGTTCGGCCCCCCGTTCCTCGGGAAGCGCCGCTACCGCGTTCAGAATACCGTTCAGCGCCGGACCCGGCGCCAGAAACTGCACGCTCGCCGCCCCGCCCTTTTCCAGCAGTTCCATGAACCGGCTCCGCGGATGATGCCGCGCGGACAGCGGCACCCGGCAGACGCTCAGGGCCAGCACATAGGGGAATCGGTTGACAATCGACGCCCCGACCAGTTTTTCCACGGCCACCTCTTCCCCCGCCCGGACGGTCGCCACGCAAATCGGCGAGGGGAAAAAAGCCGGCCAGCGGCTGTCCTGGCTCAAGGCATCCGGACTCTCCGGCATCTCCCGGACCAAGGCCTGCGCGTCGGCCGTCTTCGCCCATGGCTCGGCGTACTCCTGTTGCGGCCAGCGATACCCGGCATTCGGATCGGCAGATTCATTCAACTGGTTCATGACACGCTCCTGCCTTTGTGGATCCGGCGGATCAGCCGGCGAGACGCGCCTTTTCCCGGCGCCACCATTTCACCAGGGCCCGCAACCCCTGCTCCAGGCCAACCTCGGTCTCGAATCCCAGCATCCGGCGTGCCCGGGTCGTATCGGCCAGCCGCCGGGGAACCGCATTGACCTTGCGCTCCGGGCCGTGCTCCACGCCCAAGGGGGATTCCATGACCCGAAGCAACGTGCGGGCCAGCTCCAACAGGCTGGTTTCCACGCCGCTGGCCACGTTGAATACCTCGTCCGACACATCCGCTTCCGCCGCCAGAATGTTGGCCTTGGCCACGTCGTCGGCATAGACGAAATCCATGGTCTGGCGGCCATCGCCGAGAATGACGGGCGGAAGCCCCGCCTCGATCCGCTCCATCCAGCGGATCATGACCTCCGTGTAGGCTCCGTGGGCATCCATGCGCGGACCGTACACATTGAAGTAGCGCAAGGCCACATAAGGCAGCGAGTACATTTCGTTGAAGCACCGCAACAGGCCCTCGTTGAACGCCTTCGACGCGCCATAGAGGGTTCGGTTGTGGTAGGGATGCTGCGTTTCGGGAGTGGGAAAGACATCCGCCAGGCCGTACACGGACGCCGACGACGACGCCACCACCTTGCGGACGCCGGCCTCCTTGGCCGCCTCCAGGACATTGAAGGTGCCATCCACCAGCACTTCCAGCGCCAGCCTCGGCTCTTCCGCGCATTGCGTAATCCGAATCGCCGCCAGATGAAAAACCAGATCCGCCCCCGCCATGGCTTTCTGCAATGCCTGCCGGTCCCGGATGTCGCCCTCCACGATCGTGACCGGGCCGCGGGCCAGCGACGGCTCCAGATTCTCCCGCCGGCCGCGCACGAAATTGTCCAGCACCCTGATCTTCCGGGCGCCCTTGTCAATCAGCCGGTCCACAATGTGCGACCCGATCAGCCCGGCCCCGCCGGTTACCAGCACCTCGCTATCCTTGATCATCGCCGGCCCTTTCATGTCCCGCCGCCCCCGGATTCCCCAGTTCGTCCTCCACAATGAACCGCGGCCGGTTGCGGGCTTCGTCCAGCGCCCGCCAGACGTATTCCCCCAGAATGCCCAGCATGATCATCTGCAGCCCCCCCACCACCAGAACCGCCACCACCAGGGACGGATAGCCCGGCACCTGGGTATTCAAAACCAACCGAGTAACCACCACGAACAGGGCATAGAGAAATCCCAACAGCGCCACGCAGAACCCGACGTAGCTCATGAACCGGATGGGCTTGTAGGTGAACGCCGTGACCGAATCCACCGCCAGCTTGAGCTTCTTTTCCATGCTCCAGCCGGATTGGCCATGCCGGCGGGCCTGCCTGACATAGGCAATCCGCTCCTGCCTGAAGCCTATCCAGGTCAGCAAAGCCATCAGGCTGACGTTCGCTTCCTTGAACACGTTGAGAACATCGATCACCCGGCGATCCAGCAGGAAAAAATCCGCACCGGTTGCCGGCATGTCGGCCACGCCAACAAAGCGACGCATTATCCAGTAATACAGCCGTGCAGCTCCTTTTTTGACGATGCTTTCGCCTTCGCGCCCTTCCCGAACCGCCCAGACGATCTTGGCGCCCGCGCGCCATTTTTCAAGCAAAGCTGGAATCGTTTCCGGCGGATCCTGCAGGTCGGCGGCCATGACCACCGCGCAATTCCCCCTCGCCTGCTGAAGCCCGCATGCAAAAGCGGCATGTGCGCCTGAATTTCGCGCCAGGCGGACGGCTTTCAGTCGGGAATCCCCGGCGCAACACTCTTCCAGCACCTCCCATGTGCCGTCCCGCGAGTGGTCGTCCACCACGATCCATTCCCACGGGATGTCCAGCCCATCCAGTACCTCTTTCAGCCGGCGGTGGAGAACCGGCAGATTTCGGGCTTCGTTGAACGCCGGAGTGATGATGGACAACAAGGCTCTCATTTCGCCGGGGAACTCTAGCAAAGGTCCCGGCCCTCCGCCACCCCAAACGCCGGCACCACGCCGGCAGCACGCCGGCACCACGCCGTGGGACCCCGGCAGATACAAGCGGCTTCAGCCGCCGCAATCCGAGTCCGGCGCATGGCCGGGGCGCCATCGGAGAAACCGGGCGGGCACTCCTGCCACGATGGCATAGGGCGCCACGTCGCGGCTGACCACGGCACCCGCGCCGACAATGGCCCCGCGTCCGACCGTCACGCCCGGCAGCACAACGGCTCCCGTGCCGATATCGGCTTCCGCCTCGATGCAAACCGGTCGGGTGTCCAAATCCGTGCAGATAATCGGAACATCCACGGGAACCCCCGTGTGCTGGCAACCCAGCACTCGCGCGCCGGGCCCCCATCCGACATACTCCCCGATGACCAGGTCGCGCGCGTCGAGAAAGCTTTGCGGCCCCAGCCAGACATGGCTGCCAATCCGGCACCGGCCGTCATGCCGACCCTGAATGTAGCACTGGGGACCGATGAAGACATGGTCTCCGATTTCGAAGGTCGCGATGTCGCGAAACAAAGCCCCCGGTCCGACCTCCAGTCCGGCGCCGCAGGACTTGGCCAAGGCCCGCCAGAGAACCCGCCGCATGTAGGCATCCCGGGCGCTCATGCCCTGGCAGTGCCGACCGTACATTTCGGTCAGTTCTTCTGGAGACCGGCCGGCCCTCAGCCGGTCGGCTTCGAGCAGTTCGGCGGCGGGCGTTGCGGATTCGGCCAGTCCGTGCCTGGCCTTGGTGATTCGTCTGGCGTTTACGCTGGTCATCTATGTCTCAAGCCTTTCCCAACAGGAGCCCGCCGCATGCGGGGGGGGGGCGAAGCGGCAACCGGCCCCGGCGTCCCCCCCGCGGTTTGCTAAAAAGGCAAGAAAAGGGGGCCGTGAAAAAGCGGGCAGTCCCATGATTTGATGTGTTGATCTCCATGTGTTGCCGCTCGTCAGCAAGACCTCTTCGGTCAAATCCAGCCGGCCGCGAATGTTGCAGTCATACTCCTAACCCAACGGATTCCTTTTTACCCTATTCGGGCCTTCAAGTCCAACTATCCCTTGCCACAGGTCAAACGCATCCCAGCCGTTCCGTCCGTTCATCGCAAGAGGCGCCATTGCCGCAAAGTTCATCGGGCGGCCGCAGGCGGCCGTTTCACCGGGGCACGTCAGACCGCAGGAGGTCTGCCAGCCGGGGAGTGAAAAACGCCCGCCCCTCTGCGGTCATGTGATAGGGGTCCGTATAGTAGGCGGCGGTATCGGGCGCCAGATGCGAATAATCATGAAAGGCCAGGCCGTATTGCTCGCAAAGCGCTTTCAGTTTCTCCGTGATTTGGGAATAGGTGAGTTCCGGGCAATGCGCGTCGTGATATTCCAGGTACACCCGGGACACGGGCAGGAGAACCAGGCCGGCCTGAAAGCCGTAGTTCCGGGACAGCCGCTGAATCTCCGGAAACGCGGATTCATCGAACGCATAGTTCCGCATGTGGCCATCCATGTAAAACGCGGTTTCCGGAGTGACCGCCCCCTGAAAGGGCGGCAGCGAAGGGTGCCGCTCCGAGGCCGTAGATCGGCCCAGCAGGAGGCTCTTGGCAGAATTCATGAGCGTCTGCCGGGAATCCACCAGACGGAACAGCCGCTCGGGAGAAAGTCCCCGCCACGTATCGTACTCGATGTATCTGCGCGACGTTCTGGCCCGGCCCCCGTTGGGATTGAGATCGTCCTTGGTGATGCAGAACAGGACCGTCCGGGGCGAACGAGGGGCGCGGCGCAGAAAATATTCGAGCATCGCGGTGTCGCCGCCCAGCGTGGAACCGCCGATCGGAAGCGCCGCCACCGAAAGCCCGTTGTCCGCATTGAGACGCTCCACATCAACGGAATAGGCCAGAATGCTGTTGCCCATGAGCCAGATCTCGGGCCGACGGGTCTTCAGTTCATGCCGCAGCAGCGAGACCCATTGGTTCAGCGAAGACATTCCCTCGTACCAGCCCAGATTCGGGGTCAGAATGCGCAGCCCGAGTTCGGCGGCGGCCAGAAGCGCCAGGGCCAGCCAGGCCGCCGCACCGGGGCGAAAAGAGCCTTGCAGAGTCTTAAAACTGAAAATAGATGAACGGTGTTTCATTCAGGGGCCTCAGCAACAGAAGCAGAAATACCATGGCCGCATAGACTCCTCCCCGGACCATCCAGGGCCAGTCCAGCATCCCCTCCTGGGAATCGCGGACATACGCGGGCCAGTCGGTGATGAACACCAGCAACGAGTAGAAACCCAGCTTGAGCAGCCCGTCAACGGACACCGCCGCCAGACCGCCGCGCAACGAGAATATTCCGGCCATGAACTGGAAGGCTTCGGCCAGCGAAGAACAGCGGAAAAAGATCCAGGCGAAGCCAACCAGCAGAAAGGTAGCGGCCATGCCAGCGGCCGCTCCGGGAGTCATGCGCCCGACGGAGCCGAATTCCGGTCGGATCCGGCGCCGGGCGAGCCACATCTTGTGGATCGCCAGATACAGCCCGTGGAGCCCGCCCCAAACGACAAACGTCCAGTTCGCCCCGTGCCAGAGTCCCCCGATCAGCATGGTGAGCATCAGGTTCCGATACGTGCCGGCCGTGCCGCCCCGGTTTCCCCCCAGGGGGATGTACAGGTAATCGCGCAGCCATGTGGACAGGGAAATGTGCCAGCGCCGCCAGAATTCGGTGATGTTGCGGGACAGGTAGGGCTGCTTGAAATTGACCATCAGCTGAATGCCCAGCAGGCGGGAAAGACCGCGCGCAATGTCGCTGTACCCGGCGAAATCGCCGTAGATCTGGATGGAAAACAAAACGGCTCCGGTGACCAGTTGATGCCAGGGGGCGGTGGCGCTCGAGGCAAAAATGGTTTCCACCATCGGGGAAACGCCGTCGGCAATCACCACCTTGCGGAAATATCCCAGCAGGATGAGAAAGCATCCGGATTCGATCATGGAACGCGTGACCACGCGGGGGGCGGCAAACTGTTTCAGCAGATGGGTGGCCCGCTCGATCGGTCCCGCCACCAGCTGGGGGAAAAACGCGACATACAGCCCGAAATCCAGCAGATTGCGGGTAGGCGCCAGATGCCCGCGGTAGACATCAAGGGTGTAGGACATGGTCTGGAAGGTATAGAACGAAATTCCCACCGGCAGAACGATGCGCAGCACCGGCAGATGGGGCTCCACCCCCAGAGTGGACAGGGCCAGCGCCGCGGTGTCCACGAAAAAGTTGAAGTATTTGAAGAACCCGAGAATGCCCAGGCCGGCAACCACGCTGACGGCCAGCCAGACCCGTTTGCGATCCGGCCAGCGGTCCATCGCCAGACCGCAGAAGAAGTCAATCAGGGTCGACAGCGCCAGAAGAGAACAGAACCGCCAGTCCCACCAGCCGTAGAACAGATAGCTGGCCAGCAGCAGCAGCAGATTCTGCCCCCGCCGGCCCAGGACGTAATACAACGCCAGCACCAGCGGGAAGAACACCAGAAATTCGAAACTGTTGAACAGCATGGCCGCGGTTCAGCCGGCTCGACGCCGCCGGTCAGACCGGCCGGTTGTTCGGGGTTCGGTCAAGGACGGGGTTCTCGGCATGCGCTCCACCAGAAGCTAGGACACCTGGCGGAGAACTTCCTTCAGGGTGTCCACTACGGTCTGAACCTGCGCCGACGTCAGTTCGGGATACAGCGGCAGGGTCATTTCTTCGGCGCCGATTTGCTCCGCCACCGGAAAATCGCCGGGCTTGTAGCCCAGCTCGGCAAAGCACTTCTGCAAGTGAACCGGAATTGGATAGTGAATGCCGACGCCGACACCGGCCTCCTGCATCCGCCGAACCACTTCGTCGCGGTTGTTCACGAAAACCGCGAACACATGATAGACATGGAGACGACCGGCGGCATCCACTGGCAAGCGGACGCCCGGAACCTTCGCCAGCCATTCACGATAGAGTGTCGCGGCGGCACGGCGCTTTTCGGTCCAGCCTTCGATGTAGTTCATCTTCACGCCCAACACGGCGCCCTGGATGCCTTCCATTCGGTAGTTGAATCCCTTGAGATCGTGGTGATAGCGCTGGGGGCAGCCCCAGTCGCGCAGCATCCGGATGGTCTTGTCGTAGTCGGGGTTGTTGGTCACGACCGCCCCGCCTTCGCCATAGGCGCCGAGGTTCTTGCCCGGATAGAAGCTGAAGCAGCCCATGACTCCCATGCTGCCGGCGCGACGCCCCTTGTACTCCGCCCCGTGGGCCTGCGCGGCGTCTTCCACGACGGGCAGGCCGTGTTTCGCCGCAACCGCCAGGATCGGATCCATATCGGCGCACTGTCCGTACAGGTGCACCGGCAGGATCGCCTTGGTGCGCGGCGTGATGGCGGCTTCGATTTTCGCGGGATCCATCGTGCAGGTCCCCGGCTCCACATCCACCAGCACCGGACGGGCTCCCGTGTAGTCGATGGCCGAAACCGTCGCGATGAAGGTCATGGCCGGGGCGATGACCTCGTCGCCGGGACCGATGCCCAGCGCCAGCAGGGCCAGATGCAAGGCACTGGTGCCGCTGTTGACTCCGGCGGCATGGGTGACGCCGCAATAGAGCGCAAACTGCCGCTCAAAATCCGCCACCGCGGGACCCAGGGCGAATGCCCCGGTCTCCAGAACGCGGCCGATGGCGGCATCTATCTCGGGCTTGATGCTTTGGTATTGGGACTTGAGGTCGACAAGTGGAATCATGACGCCATTGTCATTTCAAGCAGGGGACTTTGTCAACCGAAACCAGAAAACGGGATTAACCAAACGGGATTAACCACAGAGAGCACAGCGCGGCAGAGCCACAACCAAATTAATCAGAACTCATGAACTCATGAAAACGGAGAGGGGGATAAGCAGCCTTTAATCAGAAACTCTGTGCCCTCTGTGGTGAAAATGGCTCTTGGCTTTCAGTCCAGTTCGACCGGCTGGCCGCGGTTGCGCATGGACGTGCTGGCCGCCTCGAGGATCCGGACCACGTCCAGGCCGGCGGCGCCGTCGGTCAACGGCCGGCGTCCGTTCTCAATGCAGTCGATGAAATGCCGGGCCTCTTCGCGCAGAGCCTCGGTCGTGGCCAGTTGCGGGGCCCACATGTCCCCGGTCCGGTAGCCCACCATCATGCGGTAGACTCCGTCCGGTTCGTTCACCGTAATGCCCTTGTCGTACACCTTGATCTTCTCGCTGGGCTCGAGGTCGTCATACACAATCATCTTCCGGTCCCCGCCTATCAGCGTGCGCCGGATCTTCACGGGCGCCAGCCAGTTGACATGAAAGTGGGCAATCACCCGTTCGGGGAAATAACAGGTCAGGAACGCCATGTCCTCCGGCTGCCCGTCCACATGGGCCACCCCTGTGGCGGAAACCGCCTGGGGCGCAGAACCCAGAATGAAGTCCATGATGGACAGGTCGTGGACCGCCAGATCCCAGAGCACATTCACGTCATGCTGGAACAGACCCAGATTGACGCGGACGGAGTCGTAATAGTACAGCCGACCGAGTTCCCCGGCATCCACCAGCTCCTTGACCTTGCGCACGGCCGGCGTGAACAGAAACGTGTGATCCACCATCAGCGTCAACCGCCTCCGGTCCGCTTCTTCGACCAGCCGCCGCCCCTGCTCGACCGTGGCGGTGAACGGTTTCTCCACCAGCACGTGCTTTCCCGCCTGCAGGGCCTGCAGGGCGAGTTCGTAATGGCTGGACACCGGCGTGGCAATTGCAATGGCGTCGATACCGGGATCCGCCAACAACTCCCGGTGGTCGGCGGTGGTCTTGACCGCCGGATAGCGACCGGCCACCTGCTTGAGCCGGTCGGGGCGCAGATCGCTCACGGCCTTTACTTCCGCCGCGCCGCATTCAAGAAAGTTGCGGACCAGATTGGGTCCCCAATACCCATAGCCGATTACGCCGATGTGGATCATGACTTCACCTCGTGGTTGAACCGAATCAGATAGAACCGAATGCTGCCGACAGCCATGGCTAGCCACCCCGGGAAACCAACAAAATGCCGGCCAGGATCAACACCATGCCGGCGAGTTTGACGGGAGCCAGGGACTCGTGAAACAGGCAGGCGGCCCCGAGACTGACCAGCACGAACGTCAGGCCCACGAGCACCGGATAGCCCGTGCTGACTTCCGTGATGGACAGGGCATAGAACCATACCACCGCCGCCAGACCATAGAATACGACCCCTCCCAGAAACGCAGGTTGCGTCAGCGTCGCCAGCCATCCCGACAACCAGTGGCCGGACGAGGCGGACAATCCGCCGGATTTCAGCAGGCCGTGACGCAGGAGCAGATTGGCCAGGGCCGTCAACAGGGCGCAGCCGCCGATCAGGAGGAAGCGAACGGATTTCATCGGCCCTCCGCCGCCAGCAGCCGGGCCGGTACGCCGGCGACGACACCGTCCGGCGGAACGTCTTTGGTCACCACGGCCCCGGCCCCGACCAGGGCGCGCTCTCCGATCACCACGCCGCAGAGAATCGCGGCGCCGCTGCCGATGGATGCACCACGCTTCACGACGGTCGGCACGCATTCCCAATCCGCCTCGGTCTGCAACGCCCCGCCCGCCGCCGTGGCCCGCGGCTTCTTGTCATTGATGAAGAGCACCCCGTGACCCACGAACACCTCGTCCTCGATGGTGACCCCTTCGCAAATGAAGCTGTGCGACGAGATCTTGCAGCGGGCGCCGATCACCGCCCCCTTCTGGATTTCCACAAACGCTCCGACACGGGTTTCGTCGCCAAGGGTGCAACCATACAGATTGACCAGCCCCGGCTGGTGGATCACCACGTCCCGGCCCATTTTCACGCTGCTGGCAATGCCCATGTTCAGAATGCCTTTCTCTCATCAATATATCGAAATCCGGATTCCGATAAAGCAGTATTATGCCTCTGCCTGCCCCGGTCCGCCGTCCGCCCATTCCCGGTGGCCGTGGCGGGCGTAGTGGTGCATGACGCGGTCGAACTGGGCCGTGACCGCGTCGCGGCGGGCGCCGCCGAAAAACGAGACGAGCGTCACGCCCAGCGTCCCCGCGGCAAAGCCGGGCACCAGCTCATACAACCCCGTATGGCTCATGAAGTTCTTCCAGAGAATGACCGTTGCGCCGCCCAGCAGCATGCCGGCCAGGGCACCCGCCCGCGTCGTGCGCCGCACGAACAGCGACGCCAGCACCACCGGCCCGAAGGCGGCGCCGAACCCCGCCCACGCATAGGACACCAGCCCGAACACCGAGGCATCCGGATCGCGGGCCATGAAATACGCCGCCGCCGCGATCAGCATCACCGCGCCGCGCGACATCCACAGCAGTTCGCGATCGCCGGCCTGCTTGCGGAGCAGCGCATGATACACGTCGCCGGACAGCGCGGAGGCGGCCACCAGCAGCTGGCTGTCGGCCGTGGACATGATGGCGGCCAGGATCGCCGACAGCAGCAGCCCCGCCAGGAAGGGCGGAAACAGCGCGCGGACCATCTCCATGAAGACGCGCTCGCTGTCGGCCAGCCCCGGCACGAAGGCCGCGCCCACGCATCCGATCAACACCGCCGCGGACAGCGCCAGCACCACCCAGACCATGGCGATCCGGCGCGCCTGCACCACCTCGCCGGGGTGCCGGATCGCCATGAACCGAACCAGGATGTGCGGCATGCCGCAATAGCCCAGCCCCCACCCCAGCGTGGACAGCATGGCGACAACCCCCACGCCGCCGGCCCCGTCCGCGTAGGTCAGCAGATTGAACATCTGCGCCTTGCCGGCCGCCGCCAGCGCCGCGTTCATCGGCTCCACGCCCCCCAGCCGGTGAAGCCCCAGCACCGGCACCAGCCCGATCGCCGCCAGCATCAGCATGCCCTGGAACAGATCTGTCCAGCACACGGCCATGAAGCCCCCCAGAAAGGTATAGGTCAGAATAACCCCCACGCCCAGCAGCAGGGCGCTCTGGTAGGACAGGCCGAACACCGTGTTGAACAGTTTGGCGCCGGCCACGAACCCCGAGGCCGTATAGATCAGGAAAAACACCAGAATGATCAGCGCGGAAACCGTCCGCAGCACGTGGGAACGGTCCTGGAACCGGTTCTCAAAAAAATCGGGAATGGTGATCGCGTTGCCGGCGATGCGGGTGTAGTGGCGCAGCCGCAGCGCCACGTGCCGCCAGTTCAGCCAGGTGCCGACCCCCAGGCCCACGGCAATCCACAGCGAATCGGCCAGTCCCGCCGCATACGCCGCTCCCGGCAGCCCCAGCAGCAGCCAGCCGCTCATGTCCGAGGCCTGCGCGGAGATCGCGGTGACCCATTTGTTCAACTTGCGCCCGCCCAGGTAGTAGTCGGACAGAGTCCGGGAACGGAAAAAGAACCAGACCCCGACAGCCATCATGCCCAGCAAATAAACCGCAAACGCCACGGTGATCCAACTGCTTCCGCTCATGTTTCCACGCCTCTCCGTTTTCCTGTGATCCGCCGATTCTGCATAGGTTCTGCGTCAAGGAAAGCGGGAAAACGCTCCACCCGGAAATCGGGCCGCCTGCCTTTTGTGCGTTGTGCCCCGGCCGCGGCCGAGCTATAGTGCTGTCCACTGATAGTCGAAACGCTGCTCCCCAGCCAGGGGACAAGGAGAAACCAGCATGACGGAAAACAAACAGGCCTTGCCCGGACACGAAACCCAATCCAGCGAAATGAACTGCCCGAGCTGCGGGCGGTTCGTCGGCGCGGTCACCAAATGCCCTTATTGCGGCGCCAAGGTCGAAAAGCGCATGAGCCTGGTCGCCACGCGCTGGGCCGCCGTCCTGCTGGCCACCATCGGCCTGTTCCTGCTGTGGCTGATGGCCGTGAAACGCGACGTCCCCGTCGTCAAACTCAGCGATGTCCAGCCCACCATGAATTTCGCCCAGATCCGCGTCGAGGGCACCGTCAAAACCGATGCGCGCCCTTTCCGGACCGGTACCGGCATGAGCTTCAATTTCACCGACGGCACCGGCTCCATCATCGTCTTCGTCAGCAAGAAGCAGATGGACGCCATGACGGAGCAGAATCTCATTCCCAAGGCCGGCGACCAGGTCAGCTTCATCGGCGGACTCAATGTGTCGGATGATCAGCTGTCCATGCGCCTGCTCAGCGTGAAGGATTTCCGCCTGACACGGGCCGTTGCCGAATCCGTCCGGCTGGGCGATATCACCGAGGCTCTCAAAGGCACCTCCGTTACTTTGGCCGGCAAGGTGACCCGACTGGAGCCCCCCCCGGAAGGCTCCAACCGGCCCTACGCCCTCCATATCCGGGATGATTCCGGAGAGCAGGTCGTCAATTTCTGGCAGTCGGAATACGAGCAGATCGAAAATCCCGACGCCCTGCCCGGCGCCTTTGTTCGCCTGCGCGTGTCGGTCGCCACATATCAAAAGCAGCTGCAGCTCAAGCTGGGCTCCGCCCGGGACCTGGAAATCCTGGACGGCCCGCCTGCGGCCCCCGCCCCCGTCCTGAGCCCGGCCCAGAAAGCCGCCGAAACCTACCGGAAAACCACGCCTCCCGCCTCCCGCGACTTTTCACGCGGACGCGCCTCCGATGCCCCCGCCCTGTCCCCCGCCGACATCACGGCCGACCGCAAGGGCCACACGGTGCGCGTCCGCGGACGCGTGACCTCCGTCACCCCCCCGAAAGCCGGAACCAAGCAGCCGTTCGCCGTGATGCTGCGCGACGGCGACGCCTCCCTGCGCGTCACCTACTGGTCCAGCACCGATGAATTCATCACCGACAAGCCTGTCCCCGGCGCCGTCTTTGAGATGGAGGGCGTCGTGGATGTGTACCGCGACCGCCCGCAGCTGATGGTGGAAAGCGGCTACAAGGTCCGGCAGATCGAAGCGGCGCCGGCCCCGGCCGAAGCCCCCGCCCCCGTCGCCGTCTCCGCCATCACCGCCGCCGACAAGGGCCAGATCCGCACCGTGGAAGGCACGCTCGGCGCCCCGCGCGATCTCGGCAAGGGCACCGCCTACACCCTGACCGATGAAAGCGGCTCCATGGATCTCGTCCTGTGGCACTCCACCGTTCCGGCGGAGGTCCGGGACGCCCTGGCCGAAGGTCAGACCGTCGCCGCCACCGGCGTGATCGGCGAGTATGAAAACCAGTTGCAGCTCAAGGCCAACCCCGGCGAATCCGTGCGTCCGCTTCGCTGACCGGAAGGAGTCCCCGACATGTCCGCATTCTGGATCGTTCTCTTGTCTGTCTGCGCCGGCACCGTGCTGTCGAGCGTGCTGGCCTGCCTGCCCGGCCTGCACGTCTACAATGTAATGGGCGCCATGGTCCTGGGTATCCTGGCCCTGGAAGGCACTGCCCATGCCATCCCACCCGACGTCTATCTGCCGGCCATGACCGGTATGATTGTCGGCTGGGCCATGCTCAACACCATCCCCGCCGTTCTTCTCGGAACTCCCGACGAATCCGCCATGTTCACCGTCCTGCCCGGCCAGAAATACCTGATGGCCGGCCGCGGTTTCGAAGGCACCATGATCACCGCCGTCGGCGGTCTGGCCGGCGCCTTTTTCCTGGTCTGCGTCATGGCCCCGCTGGCCCCGCGCTATCTGCCAGTCTCCCAGCAGGTGCTCAAGGGCCACATGCACTGGGTGCTGTGGGTCATCATCACCTTCATGCTCATGTCCGAATGGCCCAAGGGCGGCAACCGCGGGCCGGCCGGCTGGGCCAAATTCTTCGACGCCTGGAAGACCTTGATTGCCGGATTGATCACCTTCCTGCTC
>CAZHSS010000007.1:0-20664 GCA_964535205.1 uncultured Verrucomicrobiota bacterium | reverse complement strand
CCAGCTCGCGGAGCGCGACTCCGGCGAGCAGGAGGCCGTCCAGTCCCTGCGCGCTGAATTGACCGCCCGCGACAGGCAGATTCAGGCCCTCCAGCGCGACCTCGACGCTAAGCGACAGCTCGACCAGGCGTTGAACGACATGGAGGCGCGCGTCAATGAACTGACCGCCGCCAATGCCCGCCTGAACGAGGAAATCAAGACTCTGGACATGGAACTCGACGATGCCGAAGTGCGGGCGGACCAGGCCGAACTCCGCGCCGAACAGGCCGCGAAAAAACAGGCCGACGCCGAGAGCCGGGCTTCGATTGCCGAAGAGGAGCTGCAAGTCGCCCGCGCCCTGCCGCCGCCTTCCGCCGGCGCGGAGAAGCCTAGGGCCGACAAGCCCCCCAAACGCAAGCCGGACGACCGGAAAAAGCCGGCGGAATCCGCCCGCAAAGACAAGCCGGCCCAAGACAAGCCGCCCGCCTCCGCGCCGGACGCGGGCAGGGAACCGGCTGATTCCCCGGCGGCGGCAGCCGCTTCCGTGCCCCCCAGGCCCATTCCCGATGGCTTGACGGCCGCCGATTTCGTCCGCCAGCTGCTGCAGGAAGGCGATAACGAAGCGGCCCTGGCCACGGTCCAGAACGCCCGGCGCGCCGCCCGGACCGACATGAGCCTCGGGCTGATCGAAGGCATCGCCCTGATCCGCCTGCAGCGCTATGCCGAGGCGGCCTCCCTGCTGATTGACATCGCCAAGCAGAATCCGCGCAACGCCGAAGTGCATGCCACTCTCGGTGCCGCCATGATGGGTGCCGGCTTCTATGACGAAGCCCGCGAAACCCTGCTGATGGCCATCCGCCTCGACAAGAATCTGCCCGAGTGCCATTACAACCTCGCGCAGCTTTATGCCTTCATCGAGCCTGTCAACCTGCGTCTCGCCGAGCGGCACTACCGCAATGCCCGCGATTTCGGCGTGGCCGCTGATCCCCAGCTCGAAGCGGCATTGAAGTAGAACGCCTCCCTCCCTCCGGCGGACAGGTGGCCTTGCCTTGCCCGGATGAGGATGGAAAGGCCCGGGGCAGGGCGAACCCTCCGGGAGAGCCGCTCCCCCTTGCGTTCTAGAAAACGGCTGCGGATCCGTTTCTTTGGCTTTGTTACAGGCCCATGAGCACAACCGACAGGATCGCCAGCCCGACCGCGGCCACCCGCAACGGCGTGAGTGTTTCGCGGTAGAGCCACCGCGACAACACGATCGGCACCACGATCGAACTGCTGAATATCGCCTGCGACAGACTGATCGGCCCGCTGCCGAACGCCTGCAGCACCAGGAAGTAGCCCGTGAAATTCAGCAGCCCGATCGCGGCGCCGAATACCGCCATTTCGCCCGTGCGCCGGTCGAACCGGAACGCCCGGCCCCGGTGGACCGCCAGGTTCCGGCCCAGCGTGAACAGAAAGACCAGCGTGTAGGAGGCCCCGATATAGGCGATCCGGTTGGACGGCGATTCCGCCAGCAGCTTGCCGACCGTCATGGACAGGGAGGTGCATGCCGCACTGGCCAGGGCCAGCAGGATGCCGCCCAGCATCGCCGAGCCCCGCGCCGTGCGGAATTGCTTCCGCTGCTCCAGCGTAATGACGCCCAGCACGCCCAGGGCCGCCGCAAGGCCCAGAACCTGCAGCGGCCTCGGCGCTTCATGAAAAAAGACAAACCCGATGGCCATCACCGCCAGGGTGTTCAGCCGGTTCAGGGGAAACACAATGGCCGCCGGCGCCCGCTTCAGCGCCCCGACTTTGGCCAGGCTCCCCAGTGCAAAAAAAAGCCCGTTGAAAAACGCATAGGCCATCACCGGCCGGGTGAGTTCCTCCCACGGATGCTCCGCCGTCGCCCACAGGGTGCCGAACGCCATCAGCGCCACCGACAGCCCGACGACATTGACCAGTCCGTCGGCGTCATGTCCCCGCTCCGCCGCCGCCTTGAACAGAAAGTTGAGTACCCCGTAGAGCAGCGTGGCAAACAGCGTATAGATCATCCAGCTTTCCATCCATCCCCCCTAGCATGTCCCGTCGCATCCGGCCAGCCGGAAGCGTCCGGCGCCGGTGGGAATCCCGCGCCCGGCCGGCCGCTTCCGTCGCTGAATTCTTGAATAACCTCTCGCCTTGGTCTGCAGCGCATGCCAGACTGTTCACCGTGAGGTCGCTGGGACAGGTTGGTTGGTCCGGTCGCAGGCACTTTCTCCCGGGGTGGCTGGCCCTGGGCGGGTGGCTGGTGTGTGGGCTGTCCATCCGGGCGGAACCGGATTTCGCCCTGTGGCGGCAGCAGCACGACCGGTATGTCCGGGGGATGGCGGAGGTCCAGCGGGAACTCAAGCAATGGCGGGCCGAGACCGAAGAATTGCGGACGGCCCATGCGGGCGAGCAGGATCCCACGAAAAAAGAGGGGTTGTCCAAGCAACTGGTCGATATCTTCCTGACGAGGTATGCCTTCGAAGACAACCTGAAGAAGCTGGATGCAGAAAGCCGGATGCCGCTCATGAGCCATTTTGTGGCGCATGTGCAGGGGCGTCATGGAACCGAGGGGTTGCAGTATACGGGCGGCACGTCTCCGACCGGGTTGACTTTCCGCGCCGGGTATGGGGATTTCGATCTCGAGACTGCGGACCGGCATGTGGATGAAATCCGGCGGCTGCTGGAGGGGTTTGCGGCCGACATTCACGAGACCAACGACTATCTCGCGGTCGAGGCGCTGCGCGTCACGATCTTCAAGCGGCGGGAGATCCGGACCCTGGCAGATGTCGAGAGCGATCGGACGGCGATCGAGCGGGCGGCCCGGGATCCGGAAATCTATCTGCACATCCGCCTGGCGATGCCAAAGGAGGACGGAGGCCCGCTGGATCAGGCCTATGCCGATGCGGTCAAGGCGCTGGAAATCCAGGGGCATATCAAAAAGGGGCTGGCGGGGCTGAATGTGAGTCCGCCGGCGAAGCTGCTGGCGCTGGAGCATCTGGACGATCTGCAGTTTCTCGCCAAGTCCGCGGTGAAGTCGCTGGCGGCGGCGGGGTTCGGCGAGCAGGAGAAAGAGGCGGAAATCCGGCGCATCGCCGGGGAGGCGGGATTGCCCAAGCCAGGCTGGCTGTCCCACTGGATTGACGAGTTGCGGGGGGCGTGGTACTACAACGCGCAGGGGTTGGGGCTGAACGAGAGCAACGCGGCTCAATTCCAGGAGGCGGTCCGGCGGCTGCTGCAGTTGGCGGGGGAGAAGGCGGATGAACGGGCGGAGGGGGCGCGGAAGGTGCTGGCGGAAATGCGGGGAAACGGTGCGGACCCGAAGGCGCTGGAACAACTGGAGGTGGCGCTGCGGCTGTATGGCATCCAGGCGGGGATCAACCGGGGCGGCGGCGGCATGCCCGCCGGGGATACGGCGGAAGAGATGCTGGCGTTTTTCCGGCTGCCGGATGGTTTCGAGGTGCGGTCCGGCGCGGGCGATTTGTACATCCGGGAAGCGGGGCGCAGGGGGCCGCCTGTCCTGCAGGGGCTGACGGCCACCTGGGAGAGTCCGTCGGCGGAAGAACCGGCCACCGGACCGTTGTGGGGCGCGCGGCAGGAAACCAAAACCCGGCACGCGATCCGCGTGGCGGTGGCCCAGTACCGCTCGGACACCGAGGCGAAGCATGCCTGGCAGCGCGGCTTTGATTCCCAGCGGCTGACGGAAATGCAGGCCGCCCTGGAGCGGGAAAGCGGGGAGCTTTTCCAAAGAGACCAACAATGGATCGGGACGGCGGTTTCAGTTACCAACGCCCTGTTGGAATATCCCGCCAAAAAGGGAGGGGCAACCACCACGGAGCGGTTGGGTTCCGTCCGCTCCCGGTTGCGGCACGAGGGACTCGGAGGCGACGCCGTTTGGGTGGAGCGGCGCGGGGTGCGTTCCGTTCTCCGGGAAGTCCGGAGCCGGATCGATGCGGAACTGGTGGACGCCAGCCCCGAGCATGTGGAGCATTTGGAACGGCAGCGCCAGCCGGAGGCCGTGCCGCCGGCTCCGGGGTCGGTTGGCGAAGCCATGGCCCAACGGACGGATCAGCCCCCCGTGGTGTCGGCCCAGTATCGCATCCGCGAGAAGACCGAGCGGACGCTGACAGATCCCGACATGCCCGATCGCGCGGTCTGGCAGGGGCTGGGGCGGGTGGGGCGCTGCCTGGTGCTGGTCGAATTGCAGAGCACCTATGGTTATGCCGATGAACCGCTGGGCCGGCACGGCAACCGCATCGCACGGGATGCCGGTGCCGGATCCCCGACGCACTGGCATGGAATTGAAGCCGCTTTTCGGACCCTGATGAGACGCCCGGCCCGGAAGGTCCTGGCCGTCACCGTTCGCCTGGCGGGGCCGGACAGCGAGTTCAAGGGAGTGGCCGGCGACGGGATCAGTACGCTGGGCCTGGTGGCCGACATCGTTGGCGACGAGGAGGCCCTGGATCAGATGGTTTCGGCGAGCTGGGACGTGCGTTCTGATTCGGGGGACTGCCGGGCGGGCCGTGTTCAGGGCGGCGCGGCACCGGAACGGGCGGGGAATCTTCGTGCCCGCCTGGCGGGAACCTTCCATCCGCCGGACGCCGTGCCGACGGAACACCGGCAGCACGTGCGGCTGGTCGTGACGATGAAAGACGGCGCCAGCGTGGCGTCACAGGAGCTGCCCATCGTGGTGATTCCGCCGCCGATTCTGCTGATTCACGGGCTCTGGTCGGATTCGCAGGCGATGGCGCCGCTGCAGGAATTCCTGGTTCAACGGGGGCTCGCGAGCCGGAAACGCTGCGTGGCTGTGGACTATGGCGACACCAGCCTGGAAAACCTTCACCGGAATGCGCGGGTCCTGCGGGCGGAACTGCTGGGGCTGCTGGAGGGCTGCCGGAACCGGGAGCGCATCCGAACGGCGCGGGCCAACCTTGTCGCGCACAGCCTCGGGGGGCTGCTGGCCCGGATTGTCATTCTGGGCCGCAAGGGCGACGCGACGCTGCCGGGCGACGGCGACAAGGTGCTCAAGCTCATCACGCTGGCCACCCCGCACCAGGGCAGCGCGATGGCCGACTGGTATGCGGACTGGAATCCGGCGCTGTTCACCGACCGGACGGATCCCAGCCAAGGGGATTTCGACACGCTGCGTGCCCAGTTGCGGATGCTGGCCAAGCTCCAGGACCCCGGGGGCGGCGAACTGCGCCAGGACATTCTGGAATTCGGGCCGGCGGTCCAGGCGCTCCGCACCACCCGGAACAAATTCTTGGACGATCTCAACCGGGACCAGAAGGATCAGGCACCTTCGCACCTGCAGGTGTATTGCGCGGCCGGCACCGTTCCCTTCCTGTCCCGGAAGCATGCCGAACTGGCGGCGATCCTGATCTACAACGGCATGCGGGGGCTGGATCTGCTGCCGCAATGGAAGAAGGAAGAGTCGGCGGATGCCTCCGCGCTGGAGTTGATCGGCAAGGTGACCCAGGCCGCCGGCTGGAAGGTGAAACTGGCCCAGTACACGTTGGCGGGGCTCAACTCCCAGCGGTTCAAGCAAATGGTGACCGAGGCCTGCTACATGATATCCGATCCCGCGACCGATGGCGTGGTGCATATCAACAGCGCCATTCCTTCCCAGTTCCGGGCGAGCCTGGCGGGGCGGCTGGAGGCTCCCGCCGACCATTTCAGCGTGCCGGCGGATCCGATGGTGCTGGCCCGGGTGGCAGAGTGGCTTGCCGGGGGGGAGGCCGTGGGCGGCCGATGGACCGTGGTCAGCTCCCGCTCGCCGGGGCGGCTGCATGTGGTGGATGCCGAGGGCCGGCATGTGGGGCAGACGGCCACCAACGGCTTCGAGCGGGCGATTCCGGGCTCGGTGCACATTCCGTACCGCGATCCGATGGGCGAACACGAATGGCTCTTTTTGCCCACGGACGAAGAAGTCCGGGTCGGGTTTGAAGCGACCGGATCCGAACGGGTGACGCTGGTTTCGGCAAATGGCGGCGGGGGGAGTGTCACCGCGCACGGGTTCCCGGATGTCTGGGTAGAGCCCGGAGAGCAGGTCCGGTATGAGACCGCGGACCCGGCGGCCAGCGCCCAACGGGTAGCGGCGGACGGCACCGTGACGCCGCTGGTGCCGGTTCTCCAGCGCCTGGAATTTATGGACGAGCGCCCCGAGGCGGTGCCGGCTTCCGCGTTGGGGAAATCCGCGTCGCGTCCGAACCGCCCGCCCCGGGCCACGATTGCGCTGGAGCCGGCTCCCTCGAAACCGGGAGAGGCGATCACCGTGATGGCGACGCTGTCGGATCCCGACGGCGACCGGCTGACGTGGCGCTGGCATCTGAACGGGCAGCATCTGGAGCCGCAGGACCAGGCCGCCGAGTGGGAATTGCCGGGTCTGGCGGCGGGTTCGCATCTGCTGAAACTGAGCGTGAGAGACTCTCGCGGCCAATTGACCCTGGTCGAACAGGAGATCGTGGTGGAAGGCGAAGTTCCGGAATCTCCCGGGCTCCCCCCAACGCCTCAGGCGGCCTACGACTACTCGCTGGAATGCCACGAACGCCTGAAGGCCGTACTGGCGGAAGATCCGCGGGGCGTTTCCGAAGCAGCGCAGGCGGCGCGGCGGAACTACGACGAGGCCCTGCGGCACTATCAACGGGTGCTCCAATCGGCGCCATAGGCAGGAGGAAACCGATGAAAAGACTCATGGGCATGGCGGTGTTGGGGTGTTTCGTGGTGGCGGCGGCCTGGGCCCAGTTTCCCGGATATGACGCGGATCCGCCGGTGCGCGAACACTCGGGGACCGTTCAGCCCCATATGGAGCCTGCGGCGCCGGCTCCACAACAGCATCCCGAATACAAGAAGCTCGTCCAGGAGCTGGAGCGGTTGCAGGAAGAGCTGAAGACCGCGACGGACAGCGCCAGCGCCGCCCGCAAGCAGCAGGAAATCGCGGTCGCCCACACGCGCTTGTCGGACTACATCCGGGACGGCAAGCCGACGCTGTTGGCAGAGCCGCCGGGGGTCAGCCTGCCTCCGCCCCCGCCGCCGCCACCCCCACCTCCGCCCCCAACGAACGCGCTCTCTACGGCCCCGGTTCAACCCCGAAAACCCGCGGGATTTACCGCTGATTTCGGGCATTATGAGCAAGCGGATTTGGCCGGAAGTCCTGTTTCCATTTTTGCGACCATGATGGCGGACAGCGGGGCGGAGCCTCTCGATTGGGACGGCAGCCGCTTCGAGGTGGAATCCGTGGACGTGAAGGAAGACGGACAATGGATCCAGATCACCACGAAGATCATCGGGGAGTTGTCCCCGGACGGGGCCGCACTGGTCAGTTGCGAACTAAGCCGTGAGGAGCAGGGGAGGAAAAAAGACGGGACCACCTGGACCGATGAACAGCAGTTGATTGTGTTCAATGTCCCCTTGATCCGGCGAGAGCAAAAACCGGAAGGGGTCTGGCTGAGCTTCGGGGCGGCCGGCGAAACCGCCTTGCGGAAGCATGTGGTGAAATTCCTGCATCGGCTGGACACCCGGCACGAGCGGAAGCTGATTTGGGAGCCCCTGCCAGAGAATCATTATTACGGGGTCTTCGAGCCTTCGCTGCGCATCCGGTTGCTCGGGCCCAAGGCGGGAACGGCTCGGGACTGGTGATTCGCGATCAGATGGCGGGGAACAATTCGACCTGGACCTCGACGGGTTCGTTCCCGGGGGCGACCTCAAAGAACGGGCTTTCCCCGTAGTAGCCGCTGGGGGGCGTTCCCGAGACGGAGTTGTGCTTGAACTGGTAGATGCCGGGCTGGAGGGACAGAAGGCCGTCCGGCAGGTCGGCGGAACTCAATTCGCGGCGGTCGATTTCCACGCATCGGGTCTGGCTGGCGGTGTCACCTGCCCATCGCCGGATTTCGACGCCTTCGAGCTGCGGTTTTTCTTCGTAGCGGATCAGGGTGACCGAGCCGATGTGATCCAGCGACACGGGATCCTCCCGATCCACCAGCCGGAAGACGGGCCGGGCCAGTCCCCATTCCGAGATCACGGTTTGGCCGTCATCGGCGAGATCCAGCGTGGCGAGATTCCGCCAGGGTTCGGGGCGGCCTTTCCTGCGCACGGCGCGGGCCAGGATGAGGTGGCGGCCGGGGCTCCAGTCCTTCGGTGCGATCCAGAAGGCGATGCCAAGGTTTCCACCCTGGATGCCGCTGACGCTTTGTTTCAGCAGGGTGCCGTGCCTGGCTTCCTGGTCCCACTGGCCGTTCTGTCCAGCGCTGGCGACATTCTTGATTGAACGGTCGTCGCTGGTCGGATCGAGCACCACGCCGAAGGCGCCGGGCGGGACGGGATCGCACCGGTTGCCCAGCACCTGCATGGCGCCGAAAACCGCGTCGGCCTGCGGATCGAGAATCAGCAGTTCCAGGCGGTCGAGGGGACCCACGGCCCCCGCGTCGGGGACGATCCATTCGATGGCGATGGCACCGGTCTCCGGATCCGTCTCAGCCCGGACAAACGTCATGGGGACCGGCGGCATCGGCGGGCGGGGGGCCATGGCGCAGCACAACAGCCCGGCGGCGAGCGGCAGGACCATGCAGGGCAACGAACGGGATGGATGATTTCTTACCATGGCGATAACCACTCCTTTTCTACGGTTGCGAGTCGATCGTTCCATTCAGCGGGGGCGTATTCGGACAGCTGCGCCAAAATCCGTTTTTTGGTGGAGGCGTACGGGGGTTCCATGACGCGCAGGGTGGAGCCGCCGCCGTGGATTTCGAGCAGTTTCATCAGGCGGTGGGGCGCCAGGAATCCCCCCGCCCTGCGGGGGGAGAAGGTCTGGGCGACGTGGATTCCTTCCAGTTCGGCCCATTGGACGGCGGACGCGCCGAGCAGGCCGTGGAGCACGATGCCGTCACGGGAAACGGCCAGGGACTGGGCGGCCATGGCGGTGGTAATGAACGCCAGCACCGGATAGGCCAGCACGAACCAGAAGACGCCCATCCCGACCGCGAAATCCTCGCCCCATTCGGTGGCGGTCTGGAAGGTTTTCGACAGGACGAATTCGAGGAACCACCAGGTGAAGACGGAGCCCACGCCCATGATGCAGACATCCCAGATCAGGGTGGCGCGGCGGCCCCCGATGGGGATGCCGTCCGCGGGCGGGGGGAAGGCCCGGCTCCATGCGAGCAGGCCGGCGATCAGCAGAAGGACGCCCAGCAGCCGGCACCCCCATTTCAGATGCGGCACTTCGGTGTCGACCTGGACGCTGCGCGGGGAGACGCGCCCCGTGAAGATCCGGTCGTAAAAGACAAAGACGCCCTCCGGCGCGTGGCGGGTTTGAAAGGATTTCCATTCCCCGGGCGGAATGCTGTCGCGGGGCAGGACGTACTCCCATTTCCACTGGAAGCGGTCGAGCTTTGCGACGAGATCCTCCACGGTGGCCCGGAGGGCCGGGAAGTCCGCCAGGGCCTCGGGTTTCAAGGAGGGCTGGGGATCGGCGAGGCCGGCTTTTTCCGGCGATTCGGCGACGCCCAGAAAGACCGCCTCCTGCATGACGGATGCGGTGCGATGGGTGGCCAGGGGGACGAATGCCAGCACCAGCCCGGCCGTTGTGCCCACGTATGCCGCCCACCGCCAGAATATCCTTTTCATGCCTGGATCACCTCAGCTCTGACGCCAACAGCGTAGTTCCGTTCGCAGAAGATTGTCAGCACTAAAATACAGGAAACAGAAATTGTTCTCAGAGCAGATTCCGTATTCGCCTGCATGTCTCCATGTTGGTTGATTTGTCCGGCTCTCCCCGCCGGCCGCGGTTGTGGGCGGAGAGGGGGCGTGATAGGATGTCCGGGTCATGAAGATCGTCACATTCAACTGCAATTCCGTTCGCTCCCGTTTGGAGGCCGTGCTGCGTTGGCTCGCGGAGCATTCGCCCGACATCCTCTGCCTGCAGGAAACCAAGGTGCAGGATGCCGAGTTTCCGGCCACCGCGTTTGCGGACGCCGGCTGGCACGTTGTGTTCAAGGGCGAAAAGTCCTATAACGGGGTGGCGATAGTCTCGAAGCAGCCTGCCGACGAGGTGTCCTTCGGCCTCGATACCGACCCCAGAGACGAGCCGCGCCTGGCCCATGCGCGGTTCGGCCGGGTGCATGTGCTGAATACCTATGTGCCCCAGGGCCGCGACATCGAGCATCCCATGTACGCCTACAAACTGGAATGGTTCGCCCGCCTGCACCGCTATATCCGCAAGCGGTTCGAGCCGTCCGCGCCGCTGCTGTGGTGCGGCGATCTCAACGTGGCCCGGCATCCCATAGACGTGTCCAGCCCCGAAACCAAGAAAGATCACGTCTGCTACCACCAGGCCGTGCGGGATGCGTTCGAGGAGGTGCTGTCGTTCGGGTTCACCGATCTCTTCCGCCACCACAACCCCGGGCGGGAGGACTATTCCTTTTACGATTACCGCGCGCCGTTCAATCCCGAGCGGAAGCGGGGCTGGCGCATTGACTACATCCTCGCCACGGCGCCCCTCGCCAAAAAGTCTGTCGCCGCTGCCATTGATATCGCTCCGCGCACGCGCCCCAAGCCGTCCGACCACTGCCCGCTGTTTGCAGAAATCCAGGATTGAAGAGGCTTCCGAGTTTACGGTTCATCCGGCTGAAATGATTCATTTTTCTCAATCTTAATTGATGTCCCCTCCCATTCCATCCGCGCCCCTGGCCGTTCTCCGCGCGCTGCGCGAGGCCGGGCTCGAGGCGTTTCTGGTCGGCGGATGCGTCCGCGACCTGCTGCTGAAGCGCACGCCAAAGGATTGGGATATCGCCACCTCGGCCCTTCCCGAACAGATCGAAGCGCTGTTCCCCAAAACCCTTTCGATGGGCAAGGCGTTCGGCATCATCGCGGTGGTGACCGGGGAGGGTCCGCCGGTCGAAGTGGCCACCTATCGCAGCGATGCGCCCTACGCCGACGGCCGCCGTCCCGATTCGGTCACGTTTACGAACGCCCGCGAAGACGCCCTCCGGCGCGACTTCACCGTCAATGCCCTGCTGCTGGATCCCGAGACCGGCGACATCTGTGACTACGTCGGCGGGCGGGCTGATCTCGAGGCGCGGATCATCCGCGCCATCGGCGACCCGGCCGTCCGTTTCGCCGAGGACCATCTGCGCCTGTTGCGCGCCGTGCGGTTCGCCGCCACGCTGGGATTCGCCATCGAGCCCTCGACCTGGGCGGCCGTCCGGGCCCATGCGGCCGACATCCGGCGCATCAGCGCGGAGCGTGTCCGCGACGAATTGTTCCGGCTGCTGACGGAATCGGCCCGGGCCGGCGAGGCGCTCCAGTTGCTTCGCGACAGCGGCCTGCTGAAGGTAATTCTGCCGGAGGTGGACGCAATGGCCGGGGTGGAGCAGCCCCCCGAATTCCATCCCGAAGGCGATGTGTTCACCCATACGCGGCTGATGCTCGACGCCCTGCCGCCCGCCCCCCCGCTGCGCCTCGCGCTGGCTGCCCTGCTGCATGACGTGGGCAAGCCGCCCACCGCGCAGTTCGCCACGCTCCCCGACGGTACACAGCGCTGGCGGTTTGAAAATCACGCCCCCGTCGGTGCCGAGATGGCCCGCGTCATCCTGGAGCGCCTCCGTGCCCCCGCCGCGCTGACCGACGACGTCTGCGCCATCGTGGGCAACCACATGCGCCTGTCCGATGCCCCGAAAATGCGTCCCGCCAAGCTCCGCCGGCTGATCGGCGCGCCGACATTTGCCGACGATCTGGAACTGCACCGGCTCGATTGCCTGTCCTCCCACGCCCTGCTCGACGTGTATGAATTTCTCCGCGAGCGCCAGGCCGCCTTCGCCGCGGAGCCCGTTCTGCCCGAGCCGCTCGTCAAGGGGCGCGACCTGATCGCCCGGGGCCTGACCCCGGGTCCCGGCTTCAAGGCCATCCTTCAGGCCCTCTACGATCGTCAGCTTGAGGGCGAAACCGACAAGGCGGCGTTGCTGGCCTCGGTGTCTCTCCCGGCACCGGACAAGCCGGAATGATTTTCCTCTGGGTCGAGATTCTTTTTGCCTGGCTGCTGTTTGCCGCCTACCGGTTCCGCCCGGATTCCCTGGCTGCCGTGACGGTTCTTCCGGCGTGGGTCTGGCTGGCGGCCGCGTTGCCCGGCATCTGGTTTTTGCGCCGTCGCACTCTGGCAGGCGGTCTCTTTGCGTTGTCCTGGCTCCTGTTTGCCGCCTGTCATGTGGAGGAACCCCGCTCGCTGGTCCGGGGCTGGATTTCCCCGGTCGAGGAATCGTCTTCCGCTCCGGCACTTCGCCTGGTCACGCTGAACTGCGGGGGCGGCCAGGCCGCGGCCCTTGCCGATCTCAAACCATTGCGCCCCGATGTGATCTTTCTCCAGGAGCCGCCTCCCCGTGCCGATGTGGAGCACCTGGTGCGGGATCTCTATGGCAACGAAGGCACCTTTCTCTATGATCTCGACACCGCAATCCTGGTCCGGGGGGCGCTCGAAGATGTTCGCCGGAATGGTTCACGGGTTTTCTATTCCCATGCGGTTGCCGTTTTGCAGGGCGGCGATCTGGTCCATCTGGTTTCGCTGCGGCTGGCCACCGGGCATGTCCAGGTCAACTTATGGAACCGCGACTGCTGGGACACCCACCGCCGGCACCGCCGCCGCCAGATGACACAGCTCCGGGAAATCGCGGAGGCCCTTCCTCCTGATGCCGCGCGGATCGTTGCAGGCGATTTCAATGCTCCGCAGGGCGACAAGATCTTTTCTCTCCTTGGCCCGCGAATGGCGGATGCTTTCGCCGTAGCCGGAAAAGGCCTTTGCAATACCCTTCTGAACGATCGGCCGGTGTTGCGCATTGACCAGATCTGGGTTTCGGACGAATTTACGGTTCTCCAGGCGTTTGCCCGGGAAAGCTCGGCGTCGGATCACCGCTTTGTCGTGGCCGATGTGACGCGGCAATCGCATTGAGTGTTTCGGGTATACGGTGTTTATAAACACCGATACTGGTATGGCCAACCTTCTGGAGGGGCAGGATGGTGGGAGTGGATAATATCCCTGATAACAAAGGAGAAAATGAAATGACAGAAGTCAAATTTCAAAGGTACGGTGTTTATAAACACCGATAACGGATTGCAGCGTCCCGCGGCCCGTCGCCGGGCGCGGGATCAGGGTTTGCGGGCGGAGGCCAGCAGTTCTTCGGCGTGGCGGAGGGCGACGCTGGTGGATTCGCGTCCGCCCAGCATGCGGGCGATTTCCTCGACGCGTTCGCCGGGGGCCAGCGGGAGGACCTGGGTCAGGGTGCGCCCTTCGCGGACGGTTTTGCGGACGGCGAACTGGTGCGCGCCGCAGGCGGCGACGGGGGGCAGATGGGTGATGGCCACGACCTGGTGCCGGCGGGCGGCTTCGGCCAGTTTCCGGCCGACGGCGTGGGCGGTTTCGCCGCCGACGTTGGCATCGATTTCATCGAACACCAGCAGGGGGATGCGGTCGGCGCCGGCCAGCACCACCTTGAGGCCCAGCATGACGCGGGAGATTTCGCCGGAGGAGGCGATGGCGCGCAGGGGGCGCATCGGTTCGCCGATGTTCGGCGCGAACCCGAATTCCACGCGGTCGAGCCCGCTGGCGGCCGGGGTCTCCGCGGGCTGCACCCGGATGTCGAACGAGCCGTGTTCGAAGCCGAGGGCCCGGAGCTCGGCGGTGATGGCCGGGGCCAGCTTCTCCGCGGCGCTTTCGCGCCGTTTGCGCAGCGCGCGCCCGAGCGTCTGCAGGTCCTTTTCCGCCGCGGCGATCTCCTTTTCCACTTCGGCTTTCTGGCGGTCGCGGGTCTGCAGATCCTTCAGGCGGGCTTTCGAGGTTTCCAGCGTGTCGAGGATCCGCTCGAGGCTGCCGCCGTACTTGCGCTTGAGCTTGTCGTAGGCGGCCAGGCGCTGGTCGAGCCAGTCCAGGCGGACGGGGTCGGCATCGATGTCCGCGAGTTCCCGCTGGATGGCGGCGGAGAGCGACGCGATGCCGTCGGCCTGGGCGCGCAGTTCGCCGGGCCAATCCCGGGCGGCGGGCATCAGCCGGGCCAGTTCCTCGAGCGCCTTGAGGGCGGGCGACAGCGCGGCCAGCGCCGAGGCATCGTCTTCGCTCGTGGCCTGCACGACGATTTGGCCGAGTTCGAGGATGCGCTGGGCGTGTCCGGCGGTCTGCTGCTCCGCGCGGACCTGCTCTTCTTCGCCTTCGACGGGTGCAACGTCTTCGATTTCCTTCACGCGGTAGGCGAGCAAGTCGATCTGGGCATCCAGATCGCCGATGTCGCCGGAAAGTTCTTCGCGCCGGGCGAGGAGGGCCTGCCAGCGTTCATGGGCCTGGGCATAGGCGGCGCGTTCCCGGCCGGATTTGGCGTAGGTGTCGAGAATGTCGAGTTGGCAGGCGGGCTGGAACAGGGACTGGTGGTCATGGGGGCCGTGCAGATCCACCAGCAGCGCGCCTATCCGTTTAAGAAGCGGCAGCGTCGCCGGCGCGTCATTGACAAAGGCCTGGCCGCCTCCGGCCGCCTTGACGATGCGGCGCAGGATCAGGAGTCCGTCCTCGCAGGGGTCCAGGCCGGAATCTGCCAGGATCTCCTGGACAGCGCGCGGATCGTCCAGATGGAACGTGGCTTCGACCAGGCATTGCGATTCGCCGGCGCGGACGGCGGAGGTGTCGGCGCGTTCGCCGAGCAGCAGATACAGCGCGCCGATCAGGATGGACTTGCCCGCGCCGGTTTCGCCGGTAATGATGTTCAGCCCCGGCTGAAACGCCACCGAGGCATCCTCGACCAGTGCGAGATTTTTCACTCTCAACAGCGTCAGCATGAAGGCAGGATAGCGCAAAGGTCCGCCGCCGGGAAGAGGGGAGTTGAACGGGGGCGTTTCGGCAGGAAGCAGGGGGCCATTCCGGTTGTCCATCGAATACGGAATGGTTATCATGCGCCAATCTCACAGGTGGCATGAAGCATGTCGGAGGAACCATGAAGCAGATCGTTTTGGGCTGGATGGCAGCGGTATTGGCGTTGGGAGGCTTGGCCGGGTGCTCCGACGACGGGGATGATTCGGATCCGGCGGGCACGACGGTCGTGACCACCAACCTGGTCAATGGCGTGCTGGTGGTGACGACCAATGTGGTGACGGATCCGGCCGCTTCCAACAACGCGGATCGGGCGGTGCCCGTGGTGACCACCAACGTGGTCAACGGCACCATCATGGTGCAGACCAATTGGGTATTGATGCTCCCGGCCGACGATGGCCCCGCGGCACCGCAACTGCTGGCCCCGGCCAACAAGGCGGTGATTGCCGCCGATGCGACGGGTAGGGCCCGGGTCACGTTTCGCTGGACCGCCCTGCCAGACGTCATCAGCTACTCGCACCACATGGGGCATTATCCCGGAACCATGGTATACCAAGGCACCACCGGCTCCATGGAATACGCAAAAGGGATCTATACCTGGTGGGTTCAGGGAAACTATCCAGCCGGGCCCGGCCGTTATGAGCCAGGACCGGCCAGCCCAACGTTCGTTTTCATTGTTCAGTGATGAAACGCCCAACCGTGGCGCGATACTCGCGCCGCGTTGCGCCGTCGGGCGGCCAGCAGCAGGGGCGCGCCGATCAGCAGCAGGCCGAGGGTGCCGGGCTCCGGAACGATGCCAGGGGTGGTGGCGGGATCCGCCGGTTCGAGTCCGTGGGCCTTGTACTGGGCGGCGGTTTCCAGCACGACGGCGCCGGAGACCGGCGTGACCAGCTGCCAGGTCCGCGCCAGCGCCACGGCGTCGTCATGACCGGTCTTTCGGTGGGGGTTTGACAGCCGCGCGATTTCTCCGGCGGCCCAGAGGCGGGCCACATGCGACGAGCCTTCGGGCAGATCACCGGGGATAGCGTCGCCGGCGAGTTTTTCGCGGTGCCAGCGGCCGGACTTGTTCTGCAACAGGCCGATGATTTCCAGCGGCCGGTTGTCCAGAACGGGCAGGGGACGGATCAGGCGGAGATCGGCCAGCTGTTCGGCGATGCGGTTGGCCCCGGGGCCGTACTGGTGGGAATGGATGACGAGCCGGCCGCGGGAGAAGTCGGCGATCTGGCGCAGGGCTTCCAGTTCCGGCGAGTCGAGGGGCTGGGCGGCATGGAGCCACAGGATGGGGGCGTTGCCGTTATCGGCCGCCCACTCGGCGGCCTGGACCAGGGCGGGACCGTTGTCGCACCCGCCCGCATAGCGAATGTGCAAGGGCGGTTTGCCGTCCACGGTTTTGGGGACGTCATAGGCGATCCAGGTGCGGACCCGGGTTTCCGGAGGAAGAAAATCAAAAAGACACTTGGTCATGTGCGCATGGTGCGCGTCCATGCGCGCGGAGCCGTCAATGACGATGGCCAGGGCATCGGGAAATCCGGACGGGTCTTCGGGGATCTCCAGGGTTTGGAGGATGGCTTCGTTCGCGCCGAGGCGGGCATCGCGGGAAAGGACAGGGGGGTAGGGGCTGGCCAGCGGCAGGCGCAGGAACGGCGCGTTGGCGGACGAATCCGCCGGGACTTTGCCGCGGATGGAATAGGGGTCGCCGCTCAGCACCAGGAAGCCGTTCATTCCGCCTTTCACATCGAGGGGGGGCTGATCGCTTTCCAGCCAGACGGACGTCTGCACCTCCGGCGCGGCGCTGAAGTTCTGTTCGACGAACCGCGGCAGGCGCAGGGCGGCTTCGGGTTTCTGCGCGTCGGGAACAAGCAGAGGAACGGTGATGCCGATGCGAGTTTTCATGGATCCGTCCACCGGGACGGGGAAGCACTGCATCAACACGCGGTCGGGGCCGGCGGTGGTGACGAGGACGGGATCGCGGCGCTGGCGAACGGCCACCTGCTGATAGGCCTGGCGGGTCTGCGAGCGGCCGCCGAAGGCGGCTTCGCAAGGTTCGCCGTTGATCCACAGGGTGACGCGCGAAACCACGCCGCCGGGCGGCAGCTCGATCAGGGCGCGGACTTCGCGCGCGGTGGGCGAGGCGTTGTGGAATTCCAGGGTCCATTCCAGATAGGCGGTGCCCGAGGCGGCGGCGATGCGACCGTCGAGGCGCGACTGGGAGAGCGACAGCCCCTTGATGCGCGCGGCGACCTGATCGCCGCCGAGAGCCGGATCCCACCAGTCGGAATCAATCAGGTCCTGTCCCCGCAGCCCTTTGAGGCGCGGAGGCGGGACGGCGGAATAGGGCGTGCCGGTGACGCGGTAAAAGGCGGTCTGGGCATCGGCGCGGGAGGCCGGGCGGCCGCCGCGGAAGGACCCGCCCATCACGAGCGTGAAAAAGTCCATGGGTTCCTGCGTGCGGTAGCACCGGCGCAGCAGGAAATCGCGGCTGCCCAGGACGCGCAGGACGGCGGTGGCCCGGGCGCGGACGGCGGGATCGGGGTCGCTGACCTGCGGCGCATAGCGGGGCACGACGAGGCGCGGCACGGCCAGCAGAAACAGCAGCAAAAAGGCGGGGAGGGCCGTCCGCCACCAGGCGGCCGGCGGCGGGGCATCCGTCAAAAAGCGGGCCCGGCGCAGGCGGGAGCGGATGGCCAGCGCGGAGATGAAAGCCAGCAGCGGCGAGAGGGGGATGAACCCGATGCCGAAATAGACGATGGCCATGACGGCGATCGGTGTAACGAGGATGAACTGCAGGGCATAGAAGGCGGCGATGCCGATGGCCATGCCGTTCAAGCGGCCGATCCAGCGGAAAAGAGTTCCCGCCGCCCTCACCCGTTTCCGGGAGCCCATGGCCAGGGCCAGGGCGTTGGCGGCGGGCACGAGGGCGATCAGCAGCGCGTGGCCCCAGGTGGGAATCGGATCAAACAGGATTTCCGCGCAGACCCCCTCCAGGAGTTCAAAGACCAGGACGCCCAGCGGGAGGAACACCCCCAGGATCCAGAGCATGACCGCGGTGCTTCGGCCGAACCATTTCTGCAGGGTGGACGGGGGGCGGAGCGACGGATCGCGGGGCGGGGCGGGGGGAACGGCCGGCGGGGCGTCCGGGGCCGGACACGCCTGGGACGATTTCAGCAGCGGAATCAGTTCGGTTTCCACGCGGCCGGGTTCCACCTCGGGTTCGCCCGCGGCGGCGGCGCGAGACTCGATCAGCGCCTTCCAGTCGGAAAAGACCTCGTCAGGATCGGCGCCCAGCGCCAGCAGGGTGCCGCGGTGTTTTTCGCCAAGGCGGTTGAACAGCTCCAGGGCTTCCGGATTCCAGGGGATCATGGCGCACTCCTTTTCTTGGCCGTCTGGTGCTGGCGCTTCATTACCTCAAAGCGATCATTCATCAGGGCGAGGATCTGGCGTCCGCGCGGGGTCAGGCCGTAGATTTTGCGGGCGGGGCCGTCGGGGGATTCTTCGATGCGCCGGACGGCCAGGAGCCCCTGCAGGCGCAGGCGGGAGAGCAGGGGGTAGAGGCTGCCCTCGGAGATGCCCAGGCCGGGGATGTCCCGCAAGCGGAGCATGAGCCCGTAGCCGTGCAGTTCCTCGCCGGCCAGCACGTTGAGCAGGCAGGTTTCGAGCCAGCCGCGCCGCATCTGCGCCATCCATTGCGCGATGTAGGACGTGTTCTGGCTCGTCATTTTCGGCTCCGTTGCGTTTCCGGCCCGTTCCGCCCCCGGCCGGGGGGCGGCGGTCCGGTACCCTGTTCAACCATGTACCTTGTCGCACATGGTACCAGGCGGCGTCAAGCGGTTTGTGGGGGAGGGTGCAGGGCCAACGCATCTAAATCTTCCGATCCATTCAACGCAAAGGGCGCAAGCGGCGCGAGAGGAGCGCAAACGCCGAACCCTTTCAGCTGAACTACAATCGAAATGATTTCTTCTCTTGGCGCTTTCCAGAAAACCAACCCTCCACTTCCACAAAATGGACACCATGGCCGATTTCACCCTCCGGCGTTTGCGCATCTTTTGCGTCAATTGCGTCTCTTGCGTTAGATGGCTGTTCGGTCCGATGCAGATTTCGGAGTGCTTGGATGCGTTTGCCCTGGGGGAGGGGGCGGATTTTCCGGCAGGCGCGGGGAGGGGCGCAGCGTTTGCCTCCCGCGACGCAAGGGCGCGGAGCGGCCGGACGGAACAAAAGGCCGGGCGTTCGCGGGCGGAGCGGGTTCTGCCATTTCGCCTGCGGGGCGCGGGAAGAGCGGGGTGCAAAAAAAGCGCCGCCCGTTGGCGGGCGGCGCGGATGCCGAAGGCGGCGCGGAATGATTACCGCCTGGCCTTATTGGCTGCCTTCTTCACGGGTTTCCGGGCCGCGGCCTTCTTCGGCGCCTTTTTCACCGCCGCTTTTTTTGCGGCTTTCTTCGCCGGGGCCTTTTTCGCCGTCTTTTTCGCGGCGGGCTTTTGGGCCTTCTTGGCGGGCTTCCTGGCCTTTTTCGCGCCGGAGACCGGGGGCAGGGCGGAGACGTCGAGGACGCGTTCCATGGGATAGCCCATCAGCTCTCCCAGGGTGCCAGTGACGTCTTCCATGCGGTTAGTGAGCATCATGGCGGCGATGACGAAAGGCTTGTAGCCGGCTTCCTTGTAGGTGGGGATGCGGTACTTCTCGAAGACGCTGGCGGAGACTTCGCCGGCCTTGCAGGAGACATCCGTGATGTCGGCGGGCAGGCAGTGCATGTAGAGGGCTTCGCCGCCCTTCGTGCGCTTCATCTTGGCCTCGTCGCACTCCCAGTTCTTGTACTCGGCGTTGTGGGCCAGGCACTGCTTCTCCAGCTCCTTCAGGCCGTCCTGGTCCTTGGCGCGCAGCAGATCCGTGCGCTTCTGCATGACCTGATAGGGAGCCCAGGACTTGGGATAGACGATGTCGGCGCCTTCGAAGGCTTCTTCCATCGAGGTCACCTGCCGGAACGAGCCGCCGGTTTCGCGGGCCTGGCGGCCGGCGAGATCCACCACGTCGGGGATCAGGTCGTAGCCCGGCGGATGGGCGAGGGTGACATCCATGCCGAAGCGGGTCATCAGGCCGATGATGCCCTGGGGCACGGAAAGGGGCTTGCCGTAGGACGGGCTGTAGGCCCAGGTCATGGCGATTTTCTTGCCGCGCAGCGCGTCGAGCGAGCCGAAGTGCTCCTTGAGCCAGCACAGGTCCGCCATGGACTGGGTGGGGTGGTCGATGTCGCACTGCAGATTGACGATACCGGGCCGCTGGGCCAGGACGCCCCGGTTGAAGCCATCCTCGAGCGCTTCGGCGACTTCGAGCATGTAGGTGTGGCCGGCGCCCAGGTACATGTCGTCGCGGATGCCGATGATCTGCGTGAGGAAGGAAATCATGTTGGCGGTTTCGCGGACGGTTTCGCCGTGGGCGATCTGCGACTTGCCTTCGTCGAGATCCTGGACGGCGAGGCCGAGCAGGTTGCTGGCGGAGGCGAACGAGAAGCGCGTGCGGGTGGAATTGTCGCGGAAGTTGGAGATGGCCAGGCCGGTGTCGAACACGCGCAGCGAGACGTTCTGTTCGTAGAGATGCTTCATCAGCTCGGCGGTCTGGAGGATCAGCTTGAGCTCGGGGAGCGACTTGTCCCACGTCAGCAGGAAGTCCTTGCCGTAGAGACTGGCGTTCAGCTTGCGGATGGACTGGAGCATTTGGGTGGCGTTCATAGGGGTTCCTTCGAATCGGGTTGGTTCTTTCAAACGACCTTCATGCTATCAAAGCCGGGCGGGGGTGCAATAGAGGAAAAGGCCTATTCTGCGTTTCCCCCGGGCTCCGTCAAGAAAGCGGCTCATCGG
>CAZHSS010000006.1:9545-22237 GCA_964535205.1 uncultured Verrucomicrobiota bacterium | reverse complement strand
CGTATCCCGTCAAATCCAGATCCGAACTGCCCGTGTTGCAGATCTCGACATAGGTTCCATTCGTGAGGGAATGGTCCACCACTTCGCTGATAATTCCCACCGGCGTGACGCCGGCCACCGCGTCGATCAAATGGAAATCCGAAAAGATCAGGCGATGATCCGAGGCGTTCGAGCTGACACTGAACGCGAGCGGAGAGCCCGCCTTGGGCAACCCCACGCCTTCGCCGTCCCCCTCCGAATTGTAGACTTCTCCCGCCGGGGCCCCATAGGCGCTGTTCATGATCTCCTCGCTGAACAGGATGTAGTCCAATCGGTAGCGGCTGGCTGGATTGGCCGCGTAATGCGTCCAGGTGAGATTGGTGCCGGTGTGGGCGGCATCCACGGCTGCCATCCCGGCCGCCGCCAGCCGCTCGGTGGGATACTTGCTATAGAGCATCAGCCAACCGGCATTGGTGGGGTTGTTCCACGGAATGTCATATCCGTCGTTGAATCCGGACAGCGACCCAACGACGGAATTGTAGTAGCCGAGATCAAATGAACTGTTCTGCGCCAGTCCGATGTCGTCGTTAAAATCCCCCATGATCGCGTATTCCACGTTGTTGTTGGGATCCTGCGCCACCAGATTGGTGATGTAGTTCACCGTGCGGTGAATCTCGAACGCCCGCTGAAACCGGGTCTTCGTATTCTCGGTCGTCGCTTTATTGTGGGTCACGAACACGTGGAAGGGATACAGCGCGCCGGGCACCTCTATGGTCACGTGCAGGGGCCAGCGCGTGATTTCGGCCGCGTTGGTATCCACCACCGTCTCCTTGACGTGGGCGCTGCCGGTAATCGGATATTTACTCCAAACCCCAAGTCTCAACGTGGTGTCAAACGTGCCTCCGTCCGATATCGCATAATACGAATAGTCCAGCACAGCGGCGGCGGCGAGCCACGCTGTCATATTGGCTTCGTTTGCGTACAACTCCTGGAAACAGACGATGTCCGGCTGGACGCGTTGGAGAATGGCAATTGTCGCGGCATAATCGCCGACATTGGTCGTGCCATAGTAATGGTCGGTATCAATGCCCGTCTTTACGTTGAAGGAAGCAATGCGCACCGGCACCGCCTGCGCCGTCCCGGCGGCCAGCCCGCACAGCATGGCCCACAACCCGAATCGAATGATTGATTTTTTCATCCCGCAACCTGTCGTCACATGCCTGAGGCACACCTCTCCCCAAATAGAAGTACACTTGGGAATAGAAAATATAGCATGAAGCGAAAATATTCCTTACATAATTTTAACAATCAAATATTGTCAGGCTGCATCTTGTTATATTTCAATAAGATGTGACATGGCATCCCGCCGCCTTCCGGCTGTTTCCCAGGCCGACAGCCGCTCGGACAGGATGTCTTCAACTTCTTTGAGCCGCCGGCCGTCGTTGGCGCGCCGGTCCGCCGGGGCATCCGGCGCGGCCAGCCGCCGGTGCAGCTCCGCCTGGTCCTGCTCCAAACCGCCGATTTCCTTTTCCAGCTCCGCGAGTTCCTTCTCGACCCGCCGCAATTCGGCTTTGAGGGCTTTGCGGTCGCGCAGGGACTCGATTCGGGCGGCCTTGGCCTCATCCGGCGACTTGCCGGCCGCCGGGGCCGTCTCCCCCGCCTCCTGCGCGGATTTTTCGCGATAATAGTCATAGCCGCCGGCATACCGCCGCACCCCGCCGCCGTCCGGCGCCACCGCCACAATGCCCTGCGCCACGGCCCGGACAAAGGCCACGTCGTGCGACACCAGCACCACCGTGCCCTCGTACGCCCCCAGCGCGTCCTGCAGCGCCTCGCGGCTTTCCACATCCAGATGCGTCGTGGGCTCGTCCAGCAGCAGGAGGTTCGGCGGACGTACCAGGATCCGCGCAAACGCCAGCCGGATGCGCTCCCCGCCGGACAGCACTTCGACGCGCTTGTCCACGGCCTCGCCCGAAAATCCGAATCCGCCAAGCAGATTGCGCAGTTCCGACTCGGCCGCATCCGGCGCCGCCGACTTCAGCGTGTCCAGGACGCTCCGCGTCCGGTCCATGGTGTCGGCCGTTTCCTGGCTCTGGTAGCCCGCCGCCACCCGGTGGCCGGCCATGCATCGCCCCTCCCCCGGCGCCAGCTGCCCGGCCATCACCCGCAGCAGCGTCGTCTTGCCCGCCCCGTTGGGCCCCACCACCGCCAGCTTTTCGCCTTTCCGAACCGACAGGTCCACGCCGCGGAAAATCCAATGGCCCTCGTCATAGGCGAACCCGACGCCCTCGCAACGCAGCACCTCCTGGCCGCAATGCGGCGGCGGCGCCAGTCGGAAACCGGTCCGGCCCCGCGCGACCTCCGCCACTTCCGTGCGCTCCATTTTCTCCAGCATCTTGATCTTGCTCTGGACCCGCGCCGCCAGGGTGTTCTTGGACCGGAACCGCTCCACGAACCGCTCGATCTGCGCGCGCTTGCGGTCTTCGTTGGCCTGGCGCGCCAGCGAGACCTCCCGGCGCTTCTCCCGCTCGCGAGCATACCAGCTGTATCGCCCCGGATAGCGAGTGACCCGCCCCGCCGCCACCTCCAGCGTGATGTCACACAGGCTCTCCAACAGGTATCGGTCGTGGGAAACCATCGCCAGCGTCCCGCGATACCCTTCCAGCCGCCGCTTGAGCCACTCCACCGCGGGCAAATCCAGGTAGTTGCTGGGTTCGTCCAGCAGCAGCAGGTCGGGTTCGCCGATCAGCGCCCGCGCCAGCTCCGCGCGCATCTGCCAGCCGCCGGAGAACTCCCCCAGGGGCCGCGCGAGGTCCCCCACCCGGAAGCCCAGTCCCGTCAGCGCTGCCGCGGCCCGGGCATGCAGATCGTAGCCGCCCTGCACCTCGAACTGCGTCTGCAACTCCCCCAGCCGCCGCAGCAGCACCCGCGCTTCCGTATCCGGATCCTCCGCCAGGCGCGACTCGATCCGGTGCATCTCCGCCCGGATGGTCTCCAGGTCCGGGGCCGCGGTTTCCACATACGCCTGGATCGGGACCGCCTCCCCGCCGGGCGGCACCTGCTGGCGCAGATAACCGATCCGGATGTCCTTCGCCGGCTCTACCTGCCCGGCATCCGCCTCGGTCTCTCCGGCAATCAGCTCGAAAATCGTGGACTTCCCCGCCCCGTTGGGTCCGACGATCCCGATCCGCTCCCCCGCCAGCAGCCGAACGTCCACCCCGTCGAGCACCACCTGCCCGCCATACCGTTTGCTCACCTGCCGGAATTCAATCATCCGTCCCGAATACCATGCCCGCCCCGCCCCCGCAAGCCCGCGCCGGGATCCCAGCGATGCCGCGACGGTGTGCATTCCCTTCCAATCCCTCGCATGCCGCTTTCGCCGCTTCACCGGTTTAACCGGTTTAACCCGCTTTTACCCTTGTCGGGAAGAACGGCTGACCTTATAGTTTCAAGGGAACATCCGGGAAGGATGGAGCGACATGCGTAAAATCCTCATTCGAAGCTTGGTTTTCTGCGGTATTTTCCTCGTTGCCGCAGGCGCCTTGGTGGGGTGGCGGGTCTATGGGGTGTACCAAACCACAGTCGGCGGGTTCCAGCATCTGCGCTATCTGCTTGAATCCGGCGAAACCCTGGAGGGGGCCCCCGCAGACGATGTTCTCTCCGACAGCTATCTGCTCTCCCTCTTCGGCGACAATCCGGAACTGGTGGACCGCCTGAAAGCCGTCATCGATCTCGGCATGGCCACCGATGCCAACCTTAAACTGGGCCAGGTCTCGGCCATGGTGGTCACCTACAACAAAGATGATTCGGGCCTGGTCATCGACCCGGCTATCTATGCCATCGGCGGATTTCCAGACCCCAAAAGCCGGCGCCTCGGATTCCATTCCTCCGGATATATGAGCCAGGAACTCGACCACTCCCTCTGGCTGTCCGGCAACGCCATCATGAATCTCCTGGGACGGGACATCATCGTATTCTGCGAGCAGGACAAGGCCGAACAGCACATGTCCATGCTCTACGACCTCCTCCAGGGCAACATCATCCCACTCGCCCGGCGGGTGAACGGCCCCCCGCTTCATTATGCGTTTGTCTTCCCGGACCCCAAGGAGCTGGCCCCGCCCCACCTTCGCAACAAACTGCAAACCGTCATCGTCAAAGGCGAGATGAGCGGTGACTCCGGCCGGACCGAAACGCTTCTGATCACCCCCAACATGCGCACCGCCACTCAGTCGTTTGTCATTTGCAAGGACATGGCGGCCTTGGCCCGCATGACCTTCCACGACCAGTTCAGCGGCTATATCAAGGACATGCCCTGGGGCAAAATGAACGATACCTGGTGGGCCGTGGCCTATGTGGATCTTATCGACCGGACGGAAATCATTCAGGATCAGGTTATCGTGGTCGCCCGGGCGGAATACGATCGGATTCACAACAACGCCCTTCTCAAGACCATTGAACGCGCCGGCCGCGACATCGCCATGCAGAAATCCTATCTGCTGGCCGGCGACCATCCATGGGAATTTGTGTACCGCGACAAAGACAACCCCTCCGGCGGCTACTGGGGTTCCGCCCATCGCTGGGGCCCGGAATGGCCTTTGGGCGATGAAGGCCTCCCCACCGCCGGCTCTCTCGCCGCCGCAGCCGAACGCGAACGGCTCCAATCGCAGCCGACGTCCCCGCCGGACGATGCCGGCGCCCCATCCCCTCTTGCCGTCTCCCCCGATCAGGCCTCCTGACCTTCATGATGCGCCGCCCATTGCCACCTCTTCGTCTTCTGGGCTTTTGGCTGGCCAGCGCTTTTCTGCTGGGAGCAACCGGCGCTTCCGCACGGGAATTCACCGTTCGAACCCTGTCTGAATCCGGAAGCGACGCCCGCCATCCCTCTATCGGCGAAAGCGGCTTGGTCGCCTGGATGGGTCATTCCGTCGCCGCAGATACCGCCGTCCCCGGATCCCGGCGCTCGGATGTCTATCTTTTCCGTGACGGGCAGATCCAAAACCTCACCGGCGATGATCCGCGGCTGGGCGACCGCAATGAACGCCCCCAGGTGATCGGCGATTCCGTCCTGTTCAACGCCATGTTCTCCCCCGGGGCCGGCGGCGGCTACCCCTTTGAGCTTTCCATTCCCATCAAAACCGAGCAAATGCGGCAAATGGAAATGGATTATCCGTCGCTGTTTGACCCGCCGACGTCCGCGGTCGAAGCCGAAGCCGCCGACGCCTCCGATCTGCCCTCCGAAACGCCTCCCCCCGACGCAGCCACTCCGGCGGAACCCGATGATTCCTCTCTCCAGCACCAGATGTGGCGGAAGTCCGGCGGCAATTTCGACATCGCCCTGTACCGCCCCGACGGCACCATCGAACGCATCACGCCCGGATCCCGGCATTTCAGCGCTCCGGTCATGTCGGATGCCGGCATGGCGGTTCAAGTGGCCCGCGGCTGGCCTTACGGCTACGAAATCCTGGTCTGGAAACCCGGCGAGACCGCATTGACCCAGTTGACCACCAATTATTATTACGTGTTGAGCCCATGCATCCACGGCAATGAACTGGTCTTCCAGGCATGGGACGGCCATGACTACGAAGTCTATCTGCACCGGCTGGACACCGGCGAGACCACCCCCATCACGGACAACCAGTTTGACGACACGGATCCCGTGATCTGGAACGGTGAAATCGCCTGGGTCGCCCACCCCACCATCAACGCCGAAATCTTTCATTACCGCGACGGCGTTATCCGCAAAATTTCCGAAAACTCCCAGGACAACGGCCCTCCCTCCATCTGGCAGGGCCGGGTCGTCTGGCAAGGCTATGACGACACCGATCTGGAAATCCATTATTTCGACGGCCGACGCACCATCAAACTCACCAGCAACACATGGGACGACATCGCTCCCAAAATCCGCGACGGGGTCATTGCCTGGATGAGTTATGTGGATAACAGCGATGCGGAGATCATGGTTCTGGACCTGAGCGATAACATCACCGTTCAACTCACCGCGGATGACTGGGAGGATTCCCAGCCCCGCACCGCCGGCGAAAAAATCGTCTGGTTCACCCTGACCCCGGATGGAGCCCGCGTCCAGATGGCCGAACCCAACGCCCCCCGAGCCGTAGAAGTTCCATAACCTCATGCCCTGTTCCACGCGGCGGCGGTTGACAAACCTCCCTCCATCTCCTACAGTCCCTCCCATTGTTTCCGGCGGGATAGCTCAGTTGGCAGAGCGGAGGACTCATAAGCCTTAGGTCACCGGTTCGACCCCGGTTCCCGCCACCACTCCCTTCTTTCCTGCCCATGAAGCATCCGCATGCCCGAAAGGCCGATTTTGACTTCCGCTGGCCGGATGTCCCGCTCCACGTGGTGCTGGTCCATCCGGAAATCCCACCCAACACCGGAAACATCGCCCGCTTGTGCGCCGCCACCGGGTCGCGGCTTCACCTCGTGGAACCGCTCGGCTTCTCCATTTCCTCCCCCCGGCTTCGCCGCGCCGGACTCGACTACTGGGATGCCATTGACGTCCGTGTGCATGCCTCCTGGGAAGCCTGCCTCCAGGCCATCGGCCCTACGCGTCCCTTCCTGTTCAGCACCGGCAGTTCCCGCCTGTACAGCCGGCCGGCCTATCAGCCCGGCGACACCCTGGTGTTCGGCTCCGAAACCCGGGGACTACCCAATGACCTGCTCGCCGCCCATGCCGAGGCCGTCCACGGCATCCCCATCCTCACAAACCATGTCCGCTCTCTCAATCTGTCCAGCGCCGTCGCCATCGTGGTGTACGAAGCCCTTCGACAGCTGGACATCCGGTTCGCGGACGCTCCAAAAGATTGACGACGGCCCGCAAACGGGCATGGCGTGGCGTTCTTCGCCTATATAGTTATTGCAATAACTATACAGTCGGCCACACGCAGAAAAGCGGATTTCTCACGTGTGGGGTCGCTTGCTTTGCCCGGATTCAGGCGCCGGCATCCAGAATCAGCGTCACAGGTCCGTCATTGACCAGTTCCAGTTCCATCCTCGTCCGAAACACCCCGGTTTCCACACCGAAGCCCAGTTCCCGCAGACGGGCGACGAACCGGGCGTATAATCTCTCCGCTTGTTCCGGCGGCGCCGCCCGGATATAGCTGGGCCGGTTCCCCTTCTGCGCATCGCCCAGCAGCGTGAATTGACTCACCACCAGAAACCGTCCGCCGGGCACCTCGGCCATGGATCGGTTCATCCGACCGTCGGCATCGTCGAAGATCCGCAATTTGGCCGTTTTGTCGGCCAGCTGAAGGGCCTCGTTCTCGCCATCCTCCCGGGCCACGCCCAGCAGCACCACGGCGCCCGGCCCGATGCGCCCGGCCGGGCGCCCCTGGCTGCGCACTTCCGCGCAAGACACCCGCTGGACGACCGCCCTCACATCCGGTTACGAAGCCGGTTTCACCAGCACTTCGACGGACTGATCGTCGATGGAAATCCCGTCAAGGTTGCGCAGAATCCGCGATTCATTGCGGAGCTGCCGCAGCAGACCGGAGCGCACGGCGCCATACAGGCGGCCCAGCACCCCGGGCAGCGGAAGGTGTCCGGCGCGGGCCCCCGTGACCACCAGCCGGTTCCCCTTGGGGCGGGCAACGAAATGCGAGGTCAGGGTGAACGGGCCGCGCCCCACGGACACAAAGGCTTCGGCCCTTCCCCCGATCAGGCGCACCCCGATATCCTCCAGCCGCGCCCCTTTGCCCGCCGCAGGCTGGGCCGCCACCAATTCCCGAAAATGCGCATTGATTTCGGCTTCGGTGATCACCTGGCTGGCCGGCATGTCATTGTTCAGCGCGGCAATCAGCAACTCGCCTTTCATCCGGTAGCGCCGGGCATCCAGGTCGTCTCCAACGGTGCGGGTCATCCGCCCCGGCCAGATGGCCAGCAGGACGATCGCCGCCAGTCCCAGCGCCACGGCCAGACGAAGGGCGTTGCGCAGGCGGTCCGCCGCCGTCGGCGCTCCCGCCTGCAGCATCCGTTTTTCCGCCGCATCGAAATCGAGTTTGGCCCCGCACTTCTTGCAATGCACCACCGGCAGACGGTTCATCTCGCCGCACTGCTGGCACCGGATCATCAATCCCTGGTCTTCCATGGCCGCTCCTTGCCTATGCCGATTTCTCCGTCCGCGCCGCATCCGCCTTAGACGCCGCTGCCGCGGTCTTTTCAGGCTTGCCGGCTTTTCCCTTGCCGGCGCCGCTGGAAGCCGCAGGAGACTTTTTGTAGTCGGTTTGATAGAACCCCGACCCCCGGAAAATGATGCCGGCCCCGCCCGACAACAGGCGGGCCACCCTTCCCCGGCATTTGGGGCAGGTCTTCACAGGCGCCGCGGTGATGGCCTGGAACTTCTCAAAGCGATGGCCGCACTTGCGGCATTCGTACTCATAGGTTGGCATGAACAGTCTCCTGACTCCGGCAGCGGAGGGAAACCTCCAGCCAAAGCGGAGGAAATGTAGCACAGACCCTCTGCAAAACGCAAAACTTCCCTTCATGGCCCAATGGGGGGGGCGGCACGGACATGGCATCACCGGCGGCTTGCGCTGCGAGGCGGAAATCCGTATCGTTCGCGGCATGAACACACGATCCATGCTGCCGTTCGCCGCCGGGCTGGTCGCCGTCCTGTCGGGCTGCGTAACCACTCAGGACACCTCCTCCCCTCCGCCCGCTTCGCAGGCCGATGTCCACTATCTGCGTGAAGAACTCCGCCGTTTCAACTCGCGCCTGGACGCCTCGGATGCGGAAGTGGGCCGCCTGACGGGTGAACTGCGCGCCAGCCGCGCCGGGCAGCCCGAGGCGGCTTCGGCCGCGCAGCTCCAGGCCCTGCAGGCCCAGATGGATGATCTTCAGCGCCAGATCCGCGCGTTGGACGCCGCCCGCATCCAGGACAAAAAGGACATCTACGACGACATCTCCAAGAAAGTCGCCAGTCTGCTGAAGACTCAATCGCCTCCCTCTTCGCGCTCCGCCTCGCAGTCCGGCTATGAACACGTGGTGCAGGCCGGCGAAAGCCTTTCCGCCATCGCCGCTGTCTACAAAGTCAACGTGTCCGCCATCGTGCAGGCCAACAACCTGAAAAGCGCCGACCAGATCTTCGTGGGCCAGAAGCTGTTCATTCCGGATTGATCCGGGATTGGAAAAACCGGCGGTTCCATCCACGTTCCGCCTTCACGTTCCGACGCTTTTTTCCACTTTGGACTTGCAAGGCGTTGGGATTCCGCTATTTTCCCCCACATGATTTTTTGAGCAACGGGGTCGTAGCTCAATTGGTTAGAGTACCAGACTGTCGATCTGGGTGTTGCGGGTTCGAGTCCCGTCGACCCCGCCACTAGGCAAGACAACCTCCGAGTCATCGGAGGTTGTCGTTTTTTTGCTCTCCGCCAAAAGCGCGGAAGGCAATCCGCTCCGGCCTGGCTGCAGCGGCGGCGGTATGATCCCAGGGAAGTCAGGCTCATGTCCATGCCTCCTTGTCCGGTGTCATCGGTTTTGAGGCAACGGCTGTTTTACCCTCCTGTGCCCAACCCCTTCCCGGTGTCCTGACTTTGGAGCAATGCGGGCTTTCCGGGATGCATCTGCGATTGGGTGCAATCCTGGAACGGGAGGGGCAACCTCCGTGTTGCCCGCCTTGGGTAGCGGCGATCCTGCCAGAAACCGGGCAGGACGGAGCCTGCCCCTCCAGAAAACCTCCCATTGGGACGCAAATCCAGTTGGGTATGTGCACCGAATCGCAGATGCGCCCTTGCGGGGGGCGGCTGGAGCGGCGGGCTTGTATCCGAACCACCCGTATGCTAGGGAAACCGCAGATGCCCTGTGCATCGGGAAGAGGTGGCCATGAAGTCGGATTGGATGCCGTTGGGTTGGGTGGCAATGCTTCTGGGGATTCTCGTGGCGCTCACGGGTCCGCTGGGGTGCAGCGATGATGATGACGACGATGAGGGGGGGCAGACGACCGTTGTGGTGACCAATGACGTGACCGGCGCGGTGACGACCAATGTCGTCGCGGCGGCGGGGGAGTCCGATGAGGCGGGGAACGCCCCCGCGGCGGCGGCGCTTGACGTGACGGGCGAATGGAACGGCATTTATCGCAACGACCGGATCAGCGGCCATCTGGAAATGGATCTGCGGCAGGAGGGGACGGACGTGCGGGGGCAGGTCTATATCCAGCCCAATGGCGGACCGTCCAGCATCGGCACGGTCCGGGGGGCGATCCAGGGATCCCGGATGGACCTGACGCTTCAGGAAGAGACGAGTTTTGCCGATCCGGTGGTGGTGCCGGCTCCCCGTATGGCCGATCCGGGGCTTCCTGCCAAGGCGCAGGCCGAGGTGGTTCTCTCCGGTCAGGTGTCCGCCGACGGCCGCTCGTACGAAGGCGTGATTCTCGGCGGGCTGCCCGACAGCACCTTCGCACTGCAGCGGTAGTTCAATCCTTTGGCCCAACACCGGGTTGACAATGGTAATTTATACGCTACTATCAGAGCAGGATGATTGAAGTCCGGGAATACCTGGAGGAAGGGCGATCTCCCTTTGGTGACTGGTTTGACCGGTTGGATCCGCCAACTGCGGTACGCGTGGATCGTTACGTCCGCCGGATGGAAACCGGGAACTTCAGTGATTCCAAGCCATTGCGAGAGGGTGTGTACGAGTTGCGGATGGATTTTGGGCCTGGTTACCGCGTGTACTACGGACGGGACGGCAAGGTGCTGGTGATTCTGCTCGGCGGCGGGACAAAGAGGCGCCAGACCGTTGACATCCGTGCGGCGGTGGAGAGATGGAAACGCTACAAGGCAGCGAGGTGACAAGATGGCATTGACCCGGGAATACAAGGCAACGGTCCAGGCGCGAATCAAACGGGATCCGGCGTTTGCCAAGGCGCTGTATGCCGAGGCGCTGGATGCGATCCTGGATGGCGAAACGGCCGAGGGCCTGTCCATTCTGCGCGATCTGGTTCACGCCGAGATCACATTCAAGGAATTGGCCCGGCAAACAGGCTGCAATGAAAAGTCCCTGCACCGAATCCTGTCCACGGACGGAAATCCGACGGCCCGCACCCTCGCCAAAATTGTGGCCGCCATTCGGGAAGACCTGGGATACGTTCCCCACGTCAAGGTGGCAATGGCGTAAACGCAACAGGGTATGCCGGCCTGATTCACCCACGGGGCAAGCCCGCGGGGGTCTTGAAACCGGGGGGAGCTGTGACAAGCGGTTCCGGATTTTCCACGGTATGGAATCCGGCAGCGGCCGGACCGCGGGGTTTTCCACGCTATGGAAAACTTTTTTCCACGGTGTGGAAAATCCGGATCAGAGCGGCACGAGGGTGATGCGGCGGCGGCGGAACTGGGCGCGGTGGGTGTAGCCGGCGGCGCGGGCAAGGGCGATGGCGGTTTCGAAGTGGCGTCCGATCTGGGCAGGGTCGTGGGCGTCGGAGCCGAAGGTGACGGGGATGCCGCGTTCGCGCATCAGGGACAGGATGAAGGCCGACGGATAGGGTTCGCCTGCGCCGTGGTCCCGGCCGCTGGTGTTGATTTCGATGGCCATGCCGGCCTCGGCGACGGCATCGAGGGCGGGGGGCACGATTTCCGCAAGCAGGGGTTCCGGGGCGTGGATGCCGGCGCGCTTGACGATGTCGAAGTGGGCGCAGACGTCGTAGAGGCGCGTGCGGGCCAGTTCGGCCATCCGCCGGTAGTAGGTGCGGTTCATCTGTTCGACGAATTCGGGCGTGGCGGCGGGGTCGCCAGGCGCCAGGTCCCAGAAGGGACCGGTGTGCAGCGAGCCCAGCACGATGTCGAAATCGGCCAGATCGAGGATGGACTGGATGTGGCCGCCGACAAGATCGCGCTGGTAGTCGGCCTCGAGACCCAGCAGGACGCGGCAGAGACCGGCGTCGCGGGCGTCGCGGACCATGGCCAGATAGGAGGGGAATTCCTCGCGGGGCATGCGGATGGACGGGTTGGGATCGTCGGGAAAGGGGATGTGGTCGGTGCAGGCGATTTCGGGGATGCCGCGTTCGGCGGCGGCGCGGGCATAGTCCAGCGGTGTCCCGCCGGCGTGGCGGCACAACTGCGTATGCGTATGATAGTCAGCAGGCAACGGGTTCATGGGAGGCCACACCGTACTCCCGCGCCGGAGGCTTGTCAACGGATGCGCAGGAGATGCGCTCGCCGAGAGAGGCCCCGGGCTTTACAATGGCGGCATCCGTGTTATTGTTTGAACCTTCAAACATTTCACGGAGACCTGAAAACGGCCATGAAGATCGAGCGGTTGAGCGCCAAGGCGGAAGATTACCTGGAGACGATTCTGCGGCTGTCGGAAACGCCGCGGGGAGCGCGGACCGGGGACATTGCCCAGGCCCTGAACGTGCAACCGTCAACGGTTTCCGCGGCGCTGAAATCCCTGAACGAGCAGGGACTGGCCGATTATGCGCCGTACGGGTCGGTGGGCCTGACGCCCAAGGGGCGCCAGGTGGCCGAAGACATCGCGGGGCGTCATGTGTCCCTGCGGCGGTTTTTCACCGAGACCCTGGGGCTGGCGCCGGAGGATGCCGAAGTGGCGGCCTGCGGCATGGAGCATGACGCCACGCCGCTGGTGCTGGACACCACCATCGCCACCCAAACCGCCAAGGACAGCGTCGTCATTTCCGGCATCTCGCTGCCCGGCGCGCTCGTAACCTCCGACGCGGCCGACGGCGCCGTGGACGTTGAGGACGGCTC